>JASFYS010000105.1:0-15533 GCA_045047095.1 Desulfuromusa sp.
ATAGCGGCAGCAAACATATCTTCAGCAGCAAATAAACCTTGCAGGGCAAAGGCGGTTGATGCTTGGGTGCCGTTGAGGAGTGCCAATCCCTCTTTAGGGCCGAGAGTGCAGGGTTTTAAGCCGGCAATTTCCAATCCCTGTTGACCTGGAAGTTTTTCCCCTCGATAGAGAACCTCTCCTTCGCCCAGCAGAACAGTACTCATATGTGCCAGCGGAGCCAGATCTCCAGAGGCTCCGACAGAGCCTTTTTGGGGAATACAGGGAAAAACCTCAGCGTTGACCAGTTGGATCAGGGCTTCAATGACGCGTAGCCGGATTCCTGAATAACCGCGTGCCAAGCTGTTGATTTTTAACACCATCAGCAACCGGACTGTTGCTTCACTCATCGGTTCGCCGACCCCAGCAGCATGAGAGAGAACAATAGAGCGCTGCAGTTGCTTGAGATCTTCGTCGGGAATATGGGTATTTGCCAACAGGCCGAAGCCGGTATTGACCCCGTAGACGACTCGCCCCTGGGCTATAACCTCACGGACAGTCGCAGTTGCGGCCTCAATTTTTTCCAGACAACCGGGTGACAGGCTTAGTTGCACCGGTTCAGCTTGAATGTGCCGCAATTGTTGCAGATTGAGAAGACCTGGTTTTAACTCGAGGTTAAACATTTAATTTTCCTCCAACATTGGTAAATCCAGTCCTTGCTCTCTTGCGCAGTCAATAGCTTCTGGGTAGCCGGCATCGGCATGCCGCATCACTCCGCTAGCTGGATCATTCCATAAAACCCGCTCTAAACGTTTTGCTGCGGCCTCAGTTCCATCTGCGACGATGACGATGCCAGCATGTTGACTAAAGCCCATTCCCACGCCACCGCCGTGGTGTAAACTGACCCAGGTGGCTCCGCCGGAAGTGGAAAGCAGGGCATTGAGGAGCGGCCAGTCGGAGACAGCATCAGAACCATCGCGCATGGCTTCAGTTTCGCGGTTGGGGCTGGCGACGGAGCCGGAATCAAGATGATCTCTGCCTATGACCACGGGTGCCTTGAGTTCCCCGCTGGCAACCATCCGATTAAAGGCAAGACCAAGACGGGCTCGATCTTTCAATCCAACCCAGCAGATTCGAGCTGGCAATCCTTGAAACTGGATGCGCTCTTTTGCCATATCCAGCCAATTATGCAGGTGGGGATCATCGGGAATCAGTTCTTTCACTTTGGCGTCGGTTTTGTAGATATCTTCAGGGTCACCAGAGAGGGCAACCCAACGGAAGGGACCGATTCCTTCACAAAAAAGTGGGCGAATATAAGCGGGAACAAATCCGGGAAAGTCAAAAGCGTTTTTAATTCCTTCTTCAAAGGCAACTTGACGGATATTGTTACCATAGTCAAAAGTTTCTGAACCCATTTGTTGAAGTTGCAGCATGGCGTCAACATGTTTGGCCACAGAGGCTTTGGCTGCTGCAATGACTTCTTGAGGATTTTCTTGTCGCAGCTGGATCGCTTGCTCCAGACTCCATCCTTCCGGCAGGTAGCCGTTGAGGGGGTCGTGGGCGCTGGTCTGATCGGTACAGACATCAGGGATAACCTTGCGGCGAACCAATTCTGGTAGAATTTCGGCACAGTTTCCAAGTAAGCCAACAGAGATTGCCTGTTTATCGCGGCAAGCGGTTTCTATCAGTTCCAACGCTTCTTCTAAATGAGTTACTTTGTGATCTACGTAGCCGGTTTCCAGCCGCTTATCGATCCGTGATTCATCACACTCGATGGCCAACATATTGAACCCGGCCATGGTGGCAGCCAGTGGTTGAGCCCCACCCATTCCACCGAGGCCACCGGTCAAAATCCAGCGCCCACTGGCATCACCGGAAAAATGTTGTTTAGCGATGGCGACAAAGGTTTCGTAGGTTCCCTGAACGATCCCTTGCGAACCGATGTAGACCCATGATCCAGCGGTCATCTGCCCGTACATCATCAGCCCTTTTTTATCCAGTTCATTGAAGGTTTCCCAGTTGGCCCAATGCGGTACCAGGTTGGAATTGGCAATCAGCACCCGTGGAGCATCGGTATGAGTTTTGAAAACGCCCACCGGCTTGCCCGATTGAATCAGCAGCGATTCATCATCTTCCAGCCGCTTGAGAACCTCGATAATCTTATCGTAACACTCCCAATTGCGAGCCGCCCGGGCAGTTCCGCCGTAGACAACCAGCTCTTCGGGGCGTTCTGCGACCTCGGGATCAAGGTTGTTCATCAACATCCGCATGGCAGCTTCAGTGAGCCAGCTTTTGGTAGTTATTTCGGTGCCATGTGGAGCTTTAATCAGTCGCTTAGTGTCAAGTCGATTATTCATAATTCCTCTTTTCTGATTAACAGGTGACAGAGTCGTGCTGCAACCCGAGCAGTCCGACCGTCAATATCGTGTTCGGGGTTATATTCGGCGATGTCGGTCAGTTTGAACCGCTTACCGGAAATTTGTTTGATTGTGGTCAGCAGCCATTCAACGATCTCTTGCGTGACCCCACGGGCTGCCGGGGCACTGACGCCGGGGGCAGTTGCTGCCGGGAGGACATCAAGATCAATACTTAAATAGATTGCTTGGCAAGGGTGAATAAACTCTTTCAGTTGTTGATTGATTTTCTCCAGCTGCCAGCTATTGAGCTCTTCATCACGCAGGTATTGGACGTTTAGCTGGTGGGCAGTTGTGAACAGTGTCTCGGTATTGGCGATGTCACTGATTCCCAGACAGAGATAATGAAAGGGAATTTCCTGCTGTCGACAATGATCGGCTATTTGCAGAAATGGTGTTCCTGATGTTGCTTGATTTGCACGACGTAAATCAAAATGAGCATCTAAATTAATGATTCCTATGGGGTCACTGTTTTGATTTTGTGAAAGATATTTTTCCAGCCCGGCAAAGTTGCCGTAAGCAATTTCGTGACCGCCACCGATAATCAGCGGGAAATGGTTCTGCACAAGAAGTTGATGGACTTTATCTGCCTGCTCGAGTTGCAGAGCCTCGAGTTCCCCGTGTTCACAGTAAAGATTTCCGGCATCGTAAAGGGGAATACTCCCGTAGTATGCCAGATTTGCCAGGTAGGTACGGATGTTATCGGGGCCGGCTGCGGCACCAATGCGTCCGTGATTGCGTTTCACCCCTTCATCGCTGGCAATCCCCAATAGGACAGTTCCAGCCGGGGCAGACTCGTCCAGAGGTGTGATCTGCTGATGCCAACGCTCTTTGCCGTTCTCATCGTCACGACCTGTCCATAGCTTCATATTGGTTGGTTTAACCATGACTGATTTCTCCGGAAAAAATCCGTTGCCGCAGCGATTTTTCACCAAACTGATAGGCCAGTTGAGCCGGATCATCGATATCCCACAGCAACATATCCGCTGCTTTGCCGACACTTAGTGTTCCGGTCGTCTCTGTTATCCCTAAAGCTTGAGCTGCATGACAAGTTACCCCCTGTAAAGCTTCTTCCGGGGTTAATCCAAACAGGATGCAGCCCATGTTTAGCATCAGTCGCAATGAAGCCAGTGGACAGCTCCCTGGATTCAGATCGCTGGCCAGAGCCATTGGAACCTGATATTGGCGCAACAGTTCAACGGGTGGTTTTTTTGTTTCGCCGAGAAAATAAAAGGCTCCGGGAAGAAGAGTTGCGACGGTTCCCGATTTTTTCAGCGCTTTAACTCCAGTTTCATCCAGATATTCCAGATGGTCGACCGACCAGGCCGAATACCCGGCAGCAAGTTCCGTCCCATGGCTGTTGGAAAGCTGTTCGGCATGAACTTTTATCCCCAGCCCGGCTGTTTGAGCAGCAGCAAAAATCTGTTCACTTTGGGCTGCAGAAAATGCGATCTTTTCGCAGAAAACATCAACTGCTTCAGCAAGACCCTCAGCTGCGACTTGGGGAATCATCTGGTTACAAATAAGTTCGATATAGGCATCGGGGGATTTTATGTGTTCAGGTGGAATGGCATGTGCCGCCAGCAATGTAGTTCGTAGCCGCAGAGGGTAATCCGCCCCCAGTTTTTTGGCAGCCCGGAGCATTTTTAGCTCGTCCTTGAGGGTTAATCCATAGCCCGATTTAATCTCAACCGTGGTCACTCCTTCGTTGAGGAGTGCTTCCAATCGGGGTCGCGCCTGCTCGACCAGTTCTTCTTCGCTCAGCGCGCGGGTCGCAGCAACCGTGGCAAGAATACCCCCTCCAGCACGGGAAATTTCTTCATAGGTACTGCCATGAAGGCGTTGGTTAAACTCTCCAGAGCGCTGACCGCCGTAGAGCAAATGGGTGTGACTGTCTATCAATCCAGGGGTCAGATAGTGTCTTTGAGCATCAATTATTTTTCCCTGGAATTTATTAATATCGATATCTTGCATGGGGGCAATAAATGCAATTTTTTCACCCTTAACCCCGATAGCATGATTTTCCAGCAGACCATAAGGTGCTTCAATCAACGGATTCATTGTTGCTAGCTGAGCATTAATCCAGAGTTGCTGACAGTCGTGAAATGCTGAATTCATCAAAATTCCTTTCCTTATCCTATTTGTATATACAATTATAGACAAAGTTGCAAGGTCTGTGTATAATTTTTCTTCTATTATTTTCTTGCGGCAAGAAGGGTGGTCAATGAATACAACGAGAAGCGTCGGGGTGCAGCCCCGGTTTCAAGTCATTAAGGATTTTATCATTCAGGCGATCAAGGATCGGATATATCTTCCCGATGCGCAGATTCCAACCGAATATGAGTTAGCAAAACAATTCAGTGTCAGTCGAATGACTGCCAACCGGGCAGTGAAGGAACTTGTTACTGAGGGGATGTTGGTGCGGCACCAGGGGCTAGGGACTTTTGTCGCGATCGCTCGGGCGGAATCACCATTACTGGAGATTCGTAATATTGCCGATGAAATTCGGGGGCGGAACAATGTTTATAGCAATGAGCGGTATCGTTTAAAAGAAATAAAAGCCAATAAGGATTTGGCAGACCAACTGGGAATCAATGCTGGGGATGCGGTTTATCACTCTCTGATTGTCCATAAAGAGAATGGCCAACCGTTACAGTTTGCAGAACGTTATGTCAACGCAGCTATTGTTCCAGATTATATTCACCAGGATTTTTCGGTGACGACCCCTAGCCAGTATTTGAGTGGAATTTTCCCGCTATCAGAGATTGAACATATTGTTGAGGCGATCTTGCCGAATGCTCTGGAACAGGATTTACTCAATATCTCGACAGAGACCCCCTGCCTGCTGGTTAAGCGCAGAACCTGGTCGATGAACAAACTCATTAGTTACGCGCGGTTGGTTCATCCTGGCAACCTCTATCGGCTCAGTTCACGTTCAGAAATTTAGCAAGAAAACGGTTGGATTCAGGGGAGAAAAAGGTCAAATAATCCCTTTTAGTTCAGCGAGAAATTTTTGTTTTGATGTGTCATCGTTAATTTCTAACAGTAACGTCTCGGCAAGTTCGCCAAGACGAGTGGGGGATGGTTCCCCCTGCGTCAGCCATTTTTCTACAGTACTTTTCAATATCTTGCCAGCAACTGGTCCAATACTTTTTGCCAACGCCCGTTTCATGACAGCAAATTTCTCAGCTAATGGTCCGTTGAGGACAGATTCCAGGTCAACTGGTGTCTGCGGTGTTGGAGCTTTGTCTGGTAGTGCTGGAGCTTGTTCGCAATCGGTAATAAACTCGAGAAGGTCAGCTGTTAACATGCTGACTGACATATTGATCAGATGGACTTTCGCGTCTGGCTCGCAGATGATAATCAGGGATGAGCTGTTGCAGAGTTTTTTGATCAGCAACAGTGCTTCGTCATATTGAATTTCAAAGGAATTAACATCCAGCTTGACGGTTTCATTCAGCTTAAAAATCCGGTGTAGAATATTACCAATCCGCTGTTGTGTCGCTGCTTTGAATATTTCCGGCAGATTGGTGGCGAGAATCCCATGTTTACTTGTATAAACAGCAGATCCCAGAACCCCTGGTGTTCCTTTTATTTCATCCAGAATTTTCTGCATAATTCCCTCGTTAAATTGTGATCTGATCGACAAGAGGAGCCAGCTGCTCAAGGATGATGGCAGGCGGGACGTGAGCATTTAGATCAACTCCGACAATGACCTGTTTGCCGAGCAGTGTCAGGATTCGATCCCCTGAAGTTTGTTCCATAATCAAATGGTAAGGACCAGTGAAGCCTAGATACGGTTTTAGTTGTTCCGCCGTGACTGCGACATAGGCAACATAATCTCCCAAGTGATTGCTCTGGTCACCACTATGGAGCAGAATGGTTCCATCGCGGGCAACAATGACCAGCTTTTGAATACCGGTCAGGTTGTCAGTCAGATCTTTGAACTCCTGCAGGGTTGACATATAAACTCCTTGGTTCCCTGGCGCTTATTGCTTCAGCCGTCTAAATTCAACCCGGCGGTTCAGGGCGCGGCTTTCGGTTGAGGTGTTGGGTGCGACTGGGCGGGTGTCTCCATAATAGGCCGCAATCAAAGCTTCGGGCTGGATTGCATATGTATCAAGCAAATACTTTCTGACCTGCTCAGCACGAAGCTTCGAAAGAATCAGGTTCGATTCCGGCGTACCGGTATCGTCAGTATGGCCTGATATCTCAAATTTTTTATCAATCAATGTTGGGTTTTCAAGAGCTTTACCGACATTGACGAGTTGAGCCATTGCTTGCTCAGTTAGTTGTGATGATGCACTGTAAAAATGGATCTGCATGCGTAACAGAGGGCCATCAACCGCCCCTTGTGTGGTTTCTTCGGCCTTGCTTTCCTGCATGACCTGAATAAATTCTGCGGATGTTATCTGTTTACCCACTTCTGATTTATGCTTGATCTGAGCCAGTTCAAGGGATGATCGTGCACGTTTGTTCTGTGGTACCAATGCCAGCCCTCTTTCAAAGGCGTCAATGGCCGATCGGGCATTTCCCAGGACCATATAGATATCGCCCAGGCCGAAATAGGCTTTGGCGTAGTTGCTGTCAAGTTCTGTCGCTTTAAGGTAATTACGCTGTGCTTTATCATACTTACGGAGTCTTTCTGCAGCGTACGCGTAGCGATAACGGATCTCCGCATCCTGAGGACAGAGATCAAGAGCATGATTGAGTAACTCGCGTTTCTTGAGTAGATTGCGCTCTTTTTTGATCTTGGTTTTGAGCGTATTACATTCCTGCTCGCTTGCGAGTACCGGACTGACAGTGAGTGTAAAGATGCAGATGATAGCTAAAAAGTATGAAATTTTGCTCATCGATTTGTTCCTAGTTTCTCTATTGCAGCAGCTTAACCAGACTGATTCGCAACCGCTCAATCGCTTGTGCCAGAATTCCAATTTCATCGTTTGACTTTCCAATAATCGGATCGTCGAGATTTTCTCCAAGACTGAAACTTTCTGTTCGTTGTGCCAGTTGGACAATGGGGAGAACAATGCTGCGCTCGAGGAAAAACCAGAGGATAAGCAGAATCAGGAATATTCCTCCAGCACCAATCATCACTAGAGTGAACGAGAGTTTTTTTGCCGCTGCAATTGCCGATTTGGTGGGAATATATACAACAAAGGCCGCCACAGTATCATTCAGTTCCCAGTTATATCCGGTTTCGGTACCATAGATTTCCACCTGATCTTTGGGGGCATCATCGGGATCTCCATGGCAGGTTAGACAACCGGAACTGTTGACTTTTATCGGCTGTGCAAAGTAGAAAACATCGAGTCCATTTTTGCTGGTTCTCCCTTCGGAAGATGTTAACCCCGGGTTCTGGTCAAAGTTTTTGATGAATTCTACTTCATCCAAATCTGCTCTATTTGATGGATTAAGCGGGTCAAGAGTGGCCTGTTTGAAGGTGTAATCAGGGGAGGATTCTTTGAATAGCTCAAAGGTGCCCCGTGCCGCAACGAATCCTGACATCAGCTCTGGATAAAATCGATCATTCTCAATCAGTTCTTTGACCAGCGGTCTTTGAACCTGTTTCATGTACTTTTTGGTGGCCATTGCATAATTTAGAATAATATTGCTTTTAATTTTAGCTTCATCCAGAGCACTTCTGACACTGAGTTTGTAACTGGTGATACCGATAACAGCGATAGCAAGTAAACCCAGAATCCCCATAACTAGGATTGATCTCATCCGGATGCCCATCAGCTTCTCCCTTTGAAAAGTCCAATAAAATTTCTTATAAACGTTGTAATTGGTGTGATTGAACTACTGAAGTCGCCATTTTCAGCACATGAGACGACAGAGCCATGTGATTAAGAATATTCCATTGTTATTTTTTAGTCAACTATATATAATATAAAATTACATATAATATATTGTATAATCTACTATAAGAATTTATCTATGTTTTGTGCCAGGGCGTAATCTTTTTGCAGCGGATTTGAACTGTTGATGTTTCATTTTAGAAAATCAGACATTTGTATCTCAGCAATACAAATTTTCTTAAGAAAACTTCAAGACAGGTTTTTTGAGGAGGTCAACATATGATGCCCTCGCAAAAACTAATAAGATGGCTAAGCAAAAATTTCGTCCCACAAGGCGTAGTGGTTTATCGAGGGTGAAGGCATACATGCTGTATGTCGAAGTCTCGAAAAACCGCTGTAACGCCGTGGGGCGGACTTTTTGCGACGCCATCAACATATAAATGTTGTGATACTTGGAGTGACTCTTCAGAATCCGGGTTAGAAAGCCGGGTCGCTAAAAGACTCCGGTCAGATTTTTTTAGCGTCCAGCACTCGTCTCACCGTCTGCAGCATTTCCGGTAAATCCAATGGTTTCATACAGAAGGCATCTATCCCCTGCTGTTTTGCCCGGTCTGCATCAATCTTGCTACTGAATCCAGTGCAAAGGATGGTGCGCAAGTCAGGTCTGATCTTTTTAAGTTCCTGGATCAGGTCTTTGCCGCAAAGTTCGGGCATGGTCTGGTCGGTTATCACCAGGTCAAAGTGATCGGGATTGGCAGCGAAAAGTTTCAAGGCTTCGGTGCTTTCGGTCATGGTCACAACCTGATAGCCCATTTCGGAGAGAGTCAACTTTCCTAATTTTGCGAGCATTTCATCATCGTCGACAAAGAGAATCTTTTCTGTCCCTTTAGGCATGCTTTTGTCCCTTGGCGTGGGAGTTGTCGCGGTTTTTTCGACAATGGGGAAGTAGAGGTTAAATACGGTTCCCTGATCAGGGATACTGTTCACTTTGATGATGCCGCCATGTTGGGCAACTATGCCCTGAACGGTGGCGAGTCCCATGCCGGTTCCTTCATGCATCTCTTTGGTACTGAAAAAAGGATCAAAAATTTTGTCTACCATTTCAGCAGGCATACCACAACCGCTATCCTGGACACTCAATTTTGCATATTTTCCTGGGATCCCATCATACTGGGCAGGGATATCCGCCTGGCTGAGTTCGACAGGTTCCAGTGCTATTGTTAACTCCCCTTTTTCGTTCATCGCATGGACAGCGTTATTACAGAGATTGACGAGAATTTCCTGTATTTGTGAGGCATCAGCATAAATAAATTCTGAATTGCAATCGGGGCTGATGATTTTCTGTAGCTTGACGGTTGTGGGTAAGGTGGAACTCAATAAGGTGATGGTTTCATCGATAATAGTCAACAGTTGCATCGGGGCTTTATTCTGTATTCCCTTGCGACTGTAGGTGATGATTTGGCTGACAAGATCTCGGGAACGGAGGATGGCAATTTTAGCGTTTTTCAGCAATTTCTGAACTTTGGGATCTTGAACTTTGAGCTGCGAGAGTTCAACATTGCCAAGGATGATCCCGAGGTTATTGTTGAAGTTGTGCGCCATCCCTCCAGCCATATAGCCGACGGCTTCCATTTTATGTTTCTGGCGGAGTTGCTCTTCTAGCTCTAAACGATCTTGTTCCGCTTGCTTTCGCTCGGTGATATCACGGACAGTAGAAAGGATGTAGGTGCGATTATCCAATTCTATGAGAGTGGAATTCACTTCTACGGGGAATTCCTTACCAGATTTTTTGATGTGAGTGACTTCAAAGGAGGCATGTCCCCGGTTAACAAGCTGTTGTCTTGCCGTGGATTGTAAGTTTTTTAGCGTATCTTCAGGTCGGGTAATATCCTTAGCATTGAGCTGCAAGAGTTCTTTGCGGCTATACCCATAGCGCTCCACTGCTTTATCATTGACTTCTGAAAAGTTTGCAAACCCATCAGGTATAACTTCGTGGAGAAAAATGGCATCATCCTGATTGTTTAAAAGAACTCGAAATTTGGTTTCACTTTTCTGCAATTTCTCCTCAGCCTTCTGGCGTTCTGTGATATCAACCCCGAGAGAAAGCACCCCAATAATGCTGCCGTCCGCATCTTTGAGTGTCTTGTTGTACCATTCAACCATGATCTCTCGCCCATCCTTGGCCACGATGGGATTGATAAGCCCTTTGATTTCAATATTATTGACAGCTTTCTTGAATACCGCACGGATTTCTGTATGGTCTGCCGGTGGCAGAAAGGTATCGAACCAGTCCTTCCCCTTAACCTCAGACTGCTGGTATCCAGTTATTCCCTCCATATAAGGGTTGATCCGGCGAATGCGGCCTTCGATATCCAATATCAAAACAATCATTTGTGCCGTATCAATCAGGCTGGTGGTAAAGGATCTCTCTTCCAAAAAGGCTTGTTCTGTCTTTTTTCTTTGTGAGATATCAACATGGAGCCCGACAAATCGAGTCGGGTCACCGGCTTCGTCTCGCTCGGTAATCTCACCTTGTCCAAGAATCCACATCCAACTTCCGGATTTGGTTTTAAATCTAAATTCAACAGTGTAATGGTCTAATTCCCCCGCCAAATATTGCTGAATGGTTTTTTTAGCCACAGTGATATCGTCAGGATGAACCCGCTTCTCCCACTCTGCAAATTTATGTGGAAATTCATCGGGCTCGTATCCCGCAAGCCGATAATAATTCGGACCGAAGAAGAGGATCTCTTCAGGGATATGCCAATCCCAAATTCCAGATTTTGCCCCTTTTAGAGCGAGAGAAAGTTGTTGTGATTGCTGTTCGGGGGCTGGCATGGACAATCTCCCAAGAACGAAGTGTGACGTTCGCTAACGTAGGTTGGATCTATATTAGATATTTGCATCCCCAAAGTACAAGTTTTTCTGTATAATCCTCCAGATTTTAAAAACAGTTATTTTTGAGGAGTTCATCATGTTAAAGCACAGCATACGTTTTCTCTGTTGTTTCTTGTTTGTGGTGTGTATGCAACAGATTTTTGTTGCTCCGGTTGTGGCGGGTGAGAAGGAAGAGCGAGTTCAATTACTGCGGGAAAAGATGGAAAAATTGCAGGAATTATTGGTCATGATGCAGGAAGAGAAGCTTCGAGAACAGCCGCCAACTGAAATTCCATGGCAGCCGATTCTTCAAGGGGGTGAGGAGCGAACGGCATATGATCAGTATGCCTATCTGTTGGCACCGCAGATGCGTGCTGCAGATCTTGACAGTATCTTGCAACAGCTCCATTTCCTGGCTACCCAGGACGAACTGAAAGAGCGTGGGACATTATTTGTCGTTCCAGCATTACCACTGGCTCCAGGAGAAAAGATGGCGGTGAAAAACTATAACCGTGATCTTGCCGGCACTTTATTGCAAGAAATCAATATGCCAACGGCTCTTGAAGGTGGAATCATTGTCTCTCCAAATCCTTTGGGGCAACCGGGTGTTGCCAAGGGATCATTGCTGTTTATTGATCTTGTCGGTTGTGATCAGATTTTAAGGTCCCGCATTTTTGGTTTATTGCAGAGTACTCGTCTGTTTACCGAAGATGGGAGTATTCATGGGTATCTCGGGAGATTATTGAAAAGTGCAGCTCCCCAAGCGTTCACCGTGTATATGCAAGGAGAACTGGTTTGGGTCGCACTGGCAAATGAGTAGGGAAAGAAATTATCCTAAAAACTACTATTTTAGTCGAGAATCCTTGAGCTGAGTAAAATATCTGTAGTACTCTGATGGAAATAGGATTTGATTGAAGCCTCAGGAGATATTATGAGCCCCAAACAAGAAGAATTTATCCCCAAATGGATTGCCTGGGAGAGTACCCGGCGTTGTAATTTAAGCTGTGTCCATTGCCGCTGTTCTTCAGACTTGTCGGCAGCTGAAGGGGATTTAAATACCGCAGAAGCATTCAAGATGATTGACGATATCTGTGAAGTGAGCAAACCGGTGCTGGTTCTTTCGGGTGGAGAGCCATTGATGCGGCAGGATATTTTTGAGATTGCTCAATACGGAACCGATAAAGGTTTACGGATGTGTATGGCGACCAATGGAACGCTGATTACGGATGCCGTTTGTGCCAAAATGAAAGAGACTGATATCAAAATGGTATCGTTGTCACTGGATGGTTCAACTGCGGAAATCCATGATAATTTTCGTAACAGCCCAGGAGCCTATGCAGGGGTGATACAAGCTGCTGCGATCTTGAACCGCAATGGTATCCCTTTTCTGATTAACTCATCTTTCACTAAACGGAATCAACAGGATATTGCGGCCACATTCAAGGTGGCAAAAGGACTTGGAGCCACCGCCTGGTATATGTTCATGATTGTTCCGACGGGGCGGGGTGAAGAGATCATGAATGAATTGATTTCTGCAGATGATTATGAAGAAATATTAAAATGGCACTATGAACAGGAAAAGCATGAAGATGATATTTTGATGCGACCAACCTGTGCACCCCATTATTACCGGATTGTCCCACAGATGGCTAAAGCAGAAGGCACCAAATTCAAGCGGCGCAGTTTGACTTTTTCTACCGGTGGTGGCAAGGGGTGTATTGCGGCACAGACAATCTGCCTGATTGATTGTTTTGGCGATCTTAAACCTTGTTCCTATTTCCATTCTTCGGTTGGCAATATCAAACAGACTTCATTCAAAGAACTATGGTTCAATTCCAAGGTATTTAATGATCTGCGTGATTTCAGTAAGTATAAAGGGAAGTGCGGTGAATGTGAGTACCTCAATGTCTGTGGGGGCTGTCGTGCCAGAGCCGATGCTGTTTATGGTGATTACATGGCAGAAGAGCCTTTCTGTAATTATATTCCACCTCTGACGCAGCAACGGTTGGCAAAAGAAGCGGCTGAGAACACCCCGAAGGAATAAGGGATGTAGGGGCTGGCCCCTGTGCCGGCCCGGTTTGGAATTGAAACCAAGGGTACCCACAGGGGGGCACCCCTACATCAATCGAACCGAACAGGAGATCTTGATTTTATGTCCATCGAATATAATTTTATCAAAGCTTGCTGGTGTCAACCGGTTGATCAGGTTCCCGTCTGGTTGATGCGTCAGGCCGGGCGCTATCTCCCCCAATATAAGGCGGTGCGGGCTTTAGGCGGTGGAACCTTTCTTGACCTGTGTAAAGATCCTGCTCGCGCTGCAGAAGTGTCGATCCAGCCGATTGATATTCTCAATGCCGACGCGGCAATCATGTTCTCCGATATTTTGACTCCGATTGAGCCGATGGGGATGAAACTTGATTTTGTTCCCGGCCCGGTGTTTGAAAATCCGATCCGCACCGCCGTCGATGTCGATGCTCTGGTGGTTCCAGAAAATATGGCAGAGGCAGTATCTTATGTGCCTGCTATTATCAAACGTTTGCGGGCGGCATTTGCCGGTCGTGTCCCATTGATCGGTTTCGGTGGCGCACCGTTTACTTTGGCTTGTTACATGGTTGAAGGGAAGGGGAGCAAAGACTTCGCCAGCCTCAAGCAGATGATGTATTCTGACTTTCCCCTCTATGATGCTCTGATGCAAAAGATCACCGAGATGGATCGCCGTTATCTGAACATGCAGATCGAAGCTGGGGCACAAACGATCCAGATTTTTGATACCTGGGGTGGGCTGTTGGCACCGCACGATTATGAGCGTTACATTCTGCCGTATGTTAAACAATTGATTGATGGTTTGAAGCGTGACGGCGTTCCGGTCATCTACTTTGTTAAAGGTGGTGGAACGATGCTCAAGCTGGTTAAACAATCAGGGGCTGACGTCCTTGGGCTTGACTGGCATGTCAATTTAGGTGAAGCGAGAGATATCCTCGGTGATGATGTCGCAGTTCAGGGCAATCTTGATCCAACGGTACTCTATGCTCCAAAGGATTATATTGAGCGGGAAGTTCAGCGGATTCTTGATGAGAATGCTGATCGCCCCGGATTTATTTTTAATCTTGGCCATGGAATTCTGCCTACCGTGCCACCAGAAAATGCAATTCACATGGTGGAATGTGTGCATCGACTCAGCCAAAAATAATGGCGTAGGGGCAGGCTCCTGTGCCTGCCCAACCCTTCTCCCTCGAGGGAGAAGGTGGTCGAAGACCGGATGAGGGGGAGGTCTAACCCTCTTGAGTTCCTGTCACAATCCCCCCCTCACCCTAGCCCTCTCCCTCATGGAGAGGGAATATTAATTGACAGAGATGGTTTTTATGTCCGATTCCAAACCGACAGCTTTAATTCTACTCAACATGGGTGGCCCCGATTCTCTGGAGGCGGTTGAGCCTTTTCTCTATAACCTGTTTTCTGATCGTGAGTTGATCCAGCTTCCCGCCGGGGCATTACTGCAGAAGCCATTTGCCAAGTTCATTTCTTATTTTCGGGCGAAAAAAGTGGTGGAAAATTACCGCACTATTGGTGGTAAATCCCCTTTGCTGGAATGGACTCAAAAACAGGCGGCAGGGACAGCACAAATACTGGGGAGCAGATTCAAACCTTTTGTGATCATGCGTTACTGGCATCCACGCGCTGAGCAGGTTCTTGCCGAAATTAAAGCGGAGGGGATTGAAACCGCGGTGGTGTTGTCGATGTACCCGCACTATACCAAGGCGACAACTGGCAGTAGTATTAACGATTTTAAGCATGCGACGGCAAAAGTTTTTCCGGAGCTTGAATATCAATTCATTGAAGATTGGTACGACTGGCCAAACTATCTGGATGCTCTGGCCAATCGCATCAATGAGGGTCTGGATAGTTTTCATGACCTGATGCGTGATGAGGTTCAGATCCTGTTTTCAGCACACGCATTGCCACAGAAGTTTATCGACCGGGGTGATCCCTATCGGCAGCATGTCGAAGCAACGGTTCAAGGGGTGATGCAGCGGGTTGGTTCTTACGATTGGTCGATTGCTTATCAAAGTCGCAGTGGGCCGGTAAAATGGATGGAACCGGGAACGGAAGAAGTTCTTCAAGAGTTAGCTGAGTCTGGACATCGTGCTGTCCTTATGATGCCAATTTCTTTTGTTTCGGATCACATCGAAACTCTCGAAGAAATTGATATCCAGTATCATAACCTTGCAACCAGCCTTGGCTTGGTGAATTTTGTCCGTGCCCCATCTTTAAATGACCGTGGTGATTTTCTTGACGCGCTGGCAGAACTGGTGCGTGAACGATGTAAGCTTTAATCTATAACGGAATTCACCCGGTGAGGGTGCTTTATTCGCATTCAGATTTGTCCCCTTCCTGGCTTCTCTAGCAGTCTGTCGGGCAATCTGGGCTAAATAGATGAATTTGCAGCCAGTTCATTGATTGTCCG
>JASFYS010000106.1:0-12163 GCA_045047095.1 Desulfuromusa sp.
CGCGGCTAGAAAGCCGACTCCTACCACAGGCAAAATTAATTCAAAAAAAATACAAGTTACGCTTGATATAAGGTTTATTAATTTACAGTTCCTTAGTCGCAGTTTCCCACACCGAAGCTGAACTCACAAAGATCTGGTTAGCAGGGTCAGCAATAACCCCACCTATCTGTTGCGGTAAATGGGAATCGGCAAAAAGCCACCAAAGAAAGATATGGGTATCCAATAATAGTGTTATTTCTCCCATTCTTCCAGCTCCTGCTCTGGTAAAGGCTCAAAAAATAGTGGAGTAACAGCGCCTTTAGCAATACCTGGAGTCCGTTTGACGACTGGAGTGATAGGAACCAGCTTGGCATAAGGTTTTCCTGCCTTGGCAATAATGATCTCTTCACCGGTATGGGCACGAGACAATAAACGGGAAAATTGTGTCTTTGCTTCATGAACATTTATTGTTTGCATAAAAAGATATCCTCCCTTAGTCATACGACTTCGTCTACTACATAGGCTCGTTCTTGAAAACTTTTTAAAGCATCACCTCAGAGTCAAGTCGACTTTATCCGCTGACAGATATCCTGCCATGCTTTTTGCTTGGGTTTCTTTGCTTTCTTGTTGTCGCAACCCCACTCTTTTAAACGATTCTGCAATGCGATCAGGGCATCCGGTGAAAGGGTCTCAATCTTTATGCCGCTGCTGTTGTAATCGCCCCACTGGTTAAGGTTATTTATCTGTTCTATTTCGGGACTCAGGGTGGCAGGTGCATCCTTTTCTGTTGCAGTGACCCAAACCTGCCCGGTTGATTCAAACCATTCAACCAACAACTGATCCCGACTTTCATCCCATTTTGCCGCTTTTCCCTGGACAATTAATGCTTGCTGGTAGACGGCACCGGTAAATTCATCGACCTGACGAAAACTGCTTAATTCGCCATTTTCCAGTATTTTCTGTTTAAATTCTCCCCAGTTATTGATCTGGTCGACCTGCTTAACAACTTTTTTCCACGGATTGGCCTTTTCATCAGCAATCTGTGCCAGCCGTTTTTGTTCTTCCTGCTCTTGTTGTCGCTGTTTTTCAAGTTGTACTTGTAACTGCTGCTGACGTTGGTCTATTTTAGTTTGACGTAATTGACGCTGATCGCTCACCAGTTTCTGTTCCTGCTGCTGCTTTTGTTGCCAGTAGTTGTCGTGATCTGCCTGGCTGCACAGGCTCAATTTAACCCAACCGAAGGGATAAACTCCATCAGCTAGAGTCCGGGTTTTACCATGCCCCTTTTTCCCGCCCGGTTTGTTATTGGTGATAGTCATCGCTTCGATATGGGAATAATGACCCACCCGCAGAATCATTTGATGCTCAGATAACGAAGCAAATTGTTCATCCAGCAATCTGATGATATCTTGACTGCGAGAGAAGTGGGATTGCTGATAGAACTTGCTTTTTTCGTTTTCGTACCGCAGGCGGAAAAAATCGGTGACTAACTGCATTAATTCTGTGAGTGACCAACTTTGGGTGCGTTGCCCCATGGTGCAAGTCAGTACGGCATCTTGGCTTTGGTTTTGTTTACCGATAGCAAACCTGCCGAACAATGCCTGTGGTTCACCTTCGGTCGCGGCACTTAAACAGATTTCACAACTGTTTTTCGGTGTGCCGTTAGTTTTTTCCGCTTTGATCGATTTCTCTTTTGCCGTAACGATGGCGCTGGCACTGTTTACTGCTTCAAAATCACCGATTTTCAATTGTTTGAAAGCACTTTCGCGGATTGATCCCAAAGCCTGTTCCAGTATTTGCATGTACTCGCGTGAATTACGGTTATTTTTAAGATTGAGATTCCAGTTTTGGTCACACCAATCAATCACCGCCGTCCGCATCGCCCCTTTGATGGAACTGCCGGGAATCAATAATCCTCCGGTTAAGGGATTTTTTAACGCCGGATCAATCAATAGCTGGTTAGGGCTGTTAAGGTCAGCGATATGTTGTTTATATTTCTTGCCGATTTCCGCGGATATAACCTTAGAGCGGCTTTTGGCATAAATATCGGCATCCAGATTGTCGGCAATAAACTTACGAATCACCGGTAATTTTCCCCCATCCAGCATTTTATTCAGCTCTTCCTGTTCGGGATAATCTTCGAGCCAGGCATCCAGGTCGATCTGGCAGAAGTAGTCTTCGCCATTTTGAGTGGCGATGACATAATCAAGCGGGTCACTGGTATCGCCGCTGCCGATATGTACCGGCGTGAGTATTTCGAGGCGGATATAATTATCGTATTTCATCTATTCACCCTCCTCCAGTGTCAATGGCAACGTCAGCGGCAAACCGATTTGGACATAATCGGGGTTGCTGTGGATGTTGCGTAATACATAATTACTGTCTGCCATTTGGGTAAAAACCGAACCTTCGGTAAAAGCGATAAACGGTTTTTTAAACGGATTGGTTTCCCCAAAGCCATTCCACACCTTGCCCAGCTTGGTAAACAGGTTCCAGGTTCCGGCAAATTGATCAGTTTCGGTGGCGACACACACCGATAAATTCATGACGGCATTGCCCTGATGATTAAAGATTGAATCGTCAAAGGCGGTATCAAGTTCAAAGCTGAACTGTCCCTTACCGGTGGAAGCATCGGCACCGAAACCGGTGGTGGCAACATGGTTGAACAGCCGCTCAAAATCGTCACGGTCGGCAGTTTTGACATAGAGATCGTAGCTGAAATCGGGGCGGAAATAGTCAGCTTCTTCGCTATACAGTCCCCCTTCGACAACCCGGTTGCTGTTGCGATCAATACTGTTGTGCATGGTGCGGGATGATTTTAATTTTTTCTCGATTTTAACATCCGATTTATTTGCATGGTGCTGAAACAGTTTCAAACTGCTCATCTGCCCGGCAACATCGATCCAATCAGCAACAGTAATATGCCTTAGTTTACGAAACTTCTTATGTTCCGACAGCTTGTCAAACATTTTCTCACCCGCCAGCTTTTCAAACGTAGACCGCGGGATTCCACGCAATACCGGTACCGGTAGTTTCCCAGCAGGAAAGGCACTACTAAGGATAAATGGCGGTTGCTGGTCGGTAAACTGTTTGATTAACGCCTCAACCCCGGCAGTCCCATTACGTTCGGCAGCGGCACATAATAATTGCCCATACAGGGTATCGCTACGCATCGGGGTGGCAAAAGCACTGAGCGGTTTTATTTTATAACGATAAACTTGCATCGTCTCCCCTCCCTATAAGCTGATATCGTTCAACTCAACTGTCTCACCATCAACTTTAAGATCATCAAAACGGACCTGACCGCAACCGCGTGAACTGTTACCGCCCAACGCATCAAGTTCAATCATTTTCAGACCTTTCAGCACATAGTCTTTCAGATCGGGGGCATCGCCTTCGTATTGTTTGAGGGAGATATTAAAATCAAACTCAACCCCGGCAGGAACTCGCTCTAAGGGGCGGGGGTGCATTGCGGTCCCTTTGACTCGATCAATGGTATTTTCGTGTTTCACTTCCATGGGTAGATTACCACTGGCGAATTTCTGCTGAAATTCGGTGGTTAAATTAGCATCCCTGACCACAATACGAGTTGGACCGGTGTGTGGATCTCTGGCAGTATTGCCAAAAATTGTACACGCTGGGCAATCGGTTTCGCCACAATTACACGGTTTCCCTTTGCTTAAAAATTCACTTCGGGTCACTGGTCGATCAATAAAATACCGGGTTTCCAGCAGTGAACGCATTTTACCTTTAATCGATGAACCAGGGATGTATGGAGCTTCGGTCAGGGGGTGTTTAATGATTGGCTGATCCATACCGCCAATTTCCATGGTATCGTTTCCGGCACCGATATGCAGCCCGGTGATCACAGTAATTTTACCTTCAATTTTATATATATTTTCAAGTTTCATTTTATATCTCCTAAATAAATATCAACTAATACCAGCACCATAGCAATAACCAACAACGGCTTCAAAACTTAAGAGAAACGCCTCAAAATCTTTTTCATTATCAATGCCATCAATAGATGTATTCAGCCAGCTTGAAAATGTTCTGGGTATTTTTGGATTGCTTGGATTTGCGGCATAGCTGACTTTTGCTTTTAACATTTTTATCAGTGGCAATACCTGTAAAAAGGCAGCACCTGTGCCTACTTCCCCTGTCTGATTTTGCTTAGCGAAGGAAAAACGTTTTTCCAGGTTTTTACATTCATTATAAAAACGACGTAGCTGATTGGCATTGAGTTTATCTCTTTTATCTCTTACCCGCACAAAACTTTCTGCATCACGTTGTGCGTCAATATCCAGCAATCCAGCCCGTAAATTACCTGCATCATCATAATAAAACCCCATCTTGTTCCTCCTTTTTTTAGTGATCGCTACGCCAGCGGTAGAGTGCATAAGTAACCGGCTGAGCAATATATTTAAGATTATCTTCATGCTTGACTGCGGTAAAACTATCGCGTTCGGTGCTATCTTTAAATTTCAAATTACGGTAAAAATCGTATTCCATGTGTGAAAGGTAAATCCCGCTCCGAATATCGCCAGCTTTGAACTTTTTATACATTCGGGAATATTCTAGCAACCGTCCAATTAAACCGGTCGTTACCTTACCTTCTTCGAGTAAATCAAAATACTCATCCCCCTGCTCCAGCAACGTACTGAACTTGCTCCAGTCGGTAGTAACATCGAACAAGGTCATGGCATTTTTGATCTCTTTTTGATCGTCCTTTGGATCTTTTCTCCTCTTTGATTCTTCCAGCAACTTCTCCGCTTCATCGGCAATGGTGTGCATCGGCAATAACGGCTTAACCACGCTGATTCCAGCAGAAAGGGTGACATCTTTATTACCAGCAACATATCTTTGAAATTCTGCGCCAATCTGCTCGGCAAATTCAATCACCTGCGTCCATGGCCCCAACAGGAACAAATCATCACCACCGGCAAACACCAGATAAATATCCTTATATTTAGAGTTTTTCTCCTTAATCCGCTGCACCAGATGGTTAGCAAAAAAATGGTTAATCATCCGCGACATGCTGGCAAAGCGAGAGATAGAGATACGATCGCCCAAACCGATACTGAATATAAAACCGAGGTTATCAACATCGGCTTTGAAAGCACCAAGGAGACTCTTGCCGTGATTTTTCTGATCGAGCACTCCGATTTTACAAGCCGATTCAGCCAGAAGTTGAAAGGTTTTCGGCTTGTCGATTTCAACCAGATCATCTCTATAAAAACACTCTTCACCTTTTTGACGGGTGATCTGCATCTGATTCCAATGAGAAATATCGCCCTCACTAATCAACGGCAGATGCCCGGCAACAGCGTGATAACTGAATTTCCCCCGTTGCTTCAAGTTAAGAATATCGACACTGTCTGCATGTTTTTTGCTGTCTGGGGTGTTGATAAATTCCATCGTCAACCCGCCAAACAGCGGCAGTGCCGGATTTGTACTGGTGTTTTTTTTCAACAGCAGATAATCCTTTTTAGGCAACTCGGTGCCAACATTATCTATCAGGCTTTGACAGGCAGCACAGATAGATAACTGCTTGTCATGGTTCTTTTGTGCATACCGGGCAGCAGCTTCGTTGCTTGCGGGGGCAATTTGACACAGATTACAGATGCCGTTGTCGCTGTAATCACCCGACTCCATCGTCATCACCGGAGAACAACCTGTAGCAAACAATCGATCAAATTTGTGTAGTTTCCGTTCTTCCAGATGGTCGTTGAATAGATCAAGGCAATCGCTAAACTTATTCTGCCGTAGATCGGCTTCGGTCATGGCAATCTGATAACTGAAATTAAGGCTGATCACCCCGTTAAATTGGGTGTAAAACCACTGTTGCAACTCCAGTTCAAAAGCTGCCAGTGCAGTTTTAATCCGTGGAGTCGACGGAACCAGCAGGATAAATCTGCCACCAGCATCCATTATTTTAGCAACCGGATGGAGTTCCAATTCTTGCAACAGATTCAAAATCACCGTATGGGTAATCATCTGAATATAAAAAGAGCGGGCACGAAACATCTTGGCGACACCGGCGGCATGAGATTTATCAATACCGAAGATATATTTTTGTATCCCCGACAGATCACCACCAACCAGCAGAAACTTCTTCTCGCTATCCGCCTTAACTCCACACCCAATCCCGGTTTCCTCCTGATAAACCGCCAACGCCTGCGCTAGTGCCGCAGTGGTGGTCGAGTGATCGTAAAGGGGGATATCAGGCATGGTTTTGTAAGCACTGGAGGGGATACACCAAGTGTATTTTTCCAATAACGATGTCATGGAAGCGATGTAGTGGTCGATGCCAAAATCGAGCGGTAATTGCTTTACCTCAACCAAAAACTGCTCAAACAGGGTGGCATAATCACTTTTTTGCGCCTCTATCCGCTCCACCGGGAATGCAGCTTTTAATTCATCAATTGGACACAACTTATGATAATGACGCTGCTCTTCAGAGACATCATCCCAGCTCATCTTTTTGTGTAAATTGATCTGATCAAAAATACTCACCAACCGGGCTTTTTTGTAATCACCATCCTCCGGTTCGCCACCAATCCGATCAGCACCGGCAGATAAACGATCTCCCATTTGAATCGCCAACTCCAACGGACTGTCGGCAGCAGGTTTATGGTGAGCTGCCGCCAGTCGCGCCAATTTAGAACGGTACGGTTCCAATTCCGGCGGCAGTGGGAAATTTTTCTTGTCTTCGATAAAATAGTCGGTATAGAGCACGTGGAGATAGCCCGATTTATGGGTTTTGTAATCTATCGGGCAATAACCGACATCATCCTCACTTTTGGGGCGACCTGCGCGCTGGGCAAACTTGCCGATATCATGAAGCAGTGCACTGAGAACCAGTCTCTGCAAATCACGTCTTTCCATGAAGACTCCTCCTTATCATTGAAGTGAATTTATCAATTTGTCATTTAATCAGCAGCAACAGCAACATTGCCGTCCTTTTAACTACCAGCTGAGGGTGAGCTGATTTTTACTGAGAATCAACCCGTAACGGACCCCGGGCTTTGATCCCTGTCCAGCTAATTGGATGATCTTTTTTTCGTAGGCACCAAACGCTTCTTCTAACCGTTTATTCAGTTTGGAACGGGTGCTGTTGAAATTTTCTGCTGATAGTGAGCTGATCCCCGTATCACTCATGGATCGAATGTCACAACCGGGTCTGATCCGCTGATAGAGGGTGGCAATCCGGTCAAGATTATCGCTACTCAGTATTTCTGGCAGATTGAGGGTGCAATGTTGACAACCCGGGCAATCGGCATGCTGACACTCTGCCCCTTTTTTATGTTCAGCGAAAAAAGCGTAGAGAGCCAATAATACCGGTGACAGGTCAGTCTCCCGGTTTTTCCAGATGATAGTCCTCTCTTTGAGATTAATGGCCAGAACAGGTTTTTTTTCTTGAACCAGTGACATCATGAGTGACGAGGGCGTTTCGGGCTGTTGGAGTAAAGAACGGGAGAAACTCCCCCGCAGCGGGATAAAGGGCAGCGGAACAAGCTGGACTTGCGCGTAGCGGGTATTCTTTTGATAGGGTTGCTGCTTTCTGTCATATAATGTGACAGCTCGGGAAGGATTTGGCGGGTAGTAAAATTGTTTGCTGTTCTCAAATTCCGGGGTGACAAGAATATGAAAAATCCGATCTTGCGGTCGGCCATAAAGTTGGGCTGCCAGAGAGAGGCAGCTGCCCATCGTTTTTCGACCGCCAGCAATAGAGTAATAGATTGTGTTGTTTGTGTCGCCGCTGTATTCAAATGCCAGCTGCATGCAGGCACTAAGGAAACAGCGGTTATCATCCTCATCGCTGATATCATCAATAACAAGACCCTGATTATTAAGTACCGGAAGAATCGCCCGTGGCAAAAAATCTATCTGTTCCGGATCAATATTGTAATCTTGAAGAAAGCGGTGATATTGTCCGCTGCCCCCGGCAAACAACTGTGCATGGCAGGCTTCCACGCCCTGTTGGGTCGTGAGAATGCGGACTGTATCAGGCAATCGATCCTGTTGCTGCAAAGCATAAAGAGTCTCAGTTACAACCTGTGGCGCAAGACCACAGACTGCCAGTAGAATTTTCCTCATGCCGGTTGCCATTGGCTATCTATCTTCCCTAGACCAAATGCCGTCTGTTTGCCAAGGTGAAGGTCACGACACAATTCCAGCAGGGGAAGATATTCTCCAATTTTCCCCTGATAGGTTATTGAGCCAACCATCCCCCCCATCAACATTTTTGCCTCCTGTCGATTGGAGTACCGTTGCCAATCAAACCACTGTAAATTATCATGACAGATTTCGATTTTCTTGGCCCGTTCGACCAGCCCCCGATAATCGAGTGGTGGTTCTCCTTCGCCATAGGTTTCAAACAATGAAGAGATCCGTCGCAACATTGCACGAACCAGTAAAGAAAACGGCAGCTTTGCCTGGAGATGATTATCGAATTTCAAGCGTAAAGGGGTCTTTATCGTGAGAAGTAACTTCCCATCTACCTGGTCTGGTAGGGGATCGGATAATTGAAGATTGCAGCCCCACTCACCATCGGCGAGTTGTTGATCCGTGGAAGAATAGATGGTTTGCCCCTGTAGCTCGACTGACTCAAGAATATAGGTTGCTCTGTGCCCGTCGATCTTTTTCCCCAGACCGGTTTTCCCCATCGATTCAAAGGCATAAATAAAATATGGAAGGTATTCGTTGGTTTCACCGAGCAGAATCAGGTTGAAATCAAAGTTATCCCCCTTTTTGTAGTGACATTTTGTTTCCAAAGGAGGCTGGATAATATAAGGGCGTGGTCGTTGAGCAATTCGGCTCACAGATTGATTTGTTTTCCCGATGTTTTCAAATGTCCGAGCGTAGAGACAACGCTCAGCGAGGAGGCAATTTGTACATTCACCATGACTTACAGTGCAAGATACTCTCTTCAGTGCGCTTCCAAACCCACCCCGGAAAGTGGATCCTTTGTACGGGGGCAAGTGAGCATCTGTTTGCAGGGTGCATTTAAATTTATATTCTCCAAACTGCATGGCAAACCCTCCAGCGATAGAATAATGATAACCTTATACTCTTAGGGATGGAACATCAACAATTGCAACGTTGCTGAAAATTATTCCGGGCTCCTCCAGCATATCGATTTATTACGACCACTCTCTTTGGCCTGATAAAGCGCTTGATCAGCACAGTTGAATAATTTTTCCTGATTATCCGTACTCTGCGGAAACGCTGCGACACCTAATGAGATCGTGACTGGAACAGCGACCCCTTGAGAAAAAAGACTCAGCTTTTCAACTTTTTCCCGTAATCGTTCGGCCACATCCAAAGCCCCAGACAGCCCGGTATCTTCCAACAAAATCGCAAATTCTTCCCCACCAATCCTGGCGGCTAAGTCACCTGTTCTGACAACTTCGTTGAGTTGGCTGGCAACCTGTTGAATAACTTGATCACCAAAAGGATGACCATAGGTATCATTGACCCGTTTAAACAGATCGATATCACAGATGATCAGGCTGAACGACCCCGATCGGCGCCGAGCACGCTCATCCATTGCGGTAAAACCACGCTGAAACGCCCGACGATTAGCAATTCCGGTCAGTGGATCAGTAATCGCCAGCTGTTGAATCTGTTCGTGTGAATGGGCCAGATCAATCTTGATTGCCACTTGCGCAGCGATTATCTCTATCATTTCCCGACAATTACGGGTCACCATGTTTTCACTTCGGGCAGAAATAATCAGCACTCCGGTGACTGGCCTATCATCTTGCAGTAAAGGAACAACCAACACTGATTTATACAGATCAAATAACTTCAGCCCATTGACAACAGGAGCACGTCCAGCGTAAGCAGACGTTTCTGGAAAAGTCTTCCGATATTTAACCACCTGACCAACCAGAGAATCATCCAGTACAAATTTATGATTCAACATCTGTTCGGTACAATCCCCGTCAAGGTAACAAAGTTCATGATAATTACTATGGATCAAGCTGATAGCAAAAAGATCAGCATCAACTAGAAGACCAAGAGCTTGTGTAGCGGCGCGGTAGACTGACTCCATATCAAGCGCAGAATTTAATCTCTGCAGACCATCAAAAACAAGCTGTAGTGTCTGTCGTTCAACATCGGTATAGAGCAAATCTCGTGACAGCCTCAAGTTCTGCAGTATCTGCTCAGCAGTTGCAGTGATTAAGATCCGTTCCAATGGTGACCATTCATCTTGGGATGCACGATCAACACATAAAACACCATAGTTTCCAGTGTTACGTTGATCAGCGCTATTACAAGACAAACTCTGAGCAAAAAAGCTTCCAACGGCAGCACTGTCAGAGGTGTAAGGGATAGTGGGAGAATTTAAGTGGTATGGAACCAACGCAATCTCATTATGATCTTTCAAGACACCGAGAACTCCGGAACCAGAAGGAAAAGTGCCGGCAACCAAATTATCGCAGTGACTGGAAAACGCATAGGTTGTTAATTGTTCGATCAATGGACCAGACCAGAAGAGGACAACAGAGGTGGCATCAAGTGAGATCCGGAGTATTTTAAGTTGATTTTTAATATTATCTCTGAACTCGCGAATCACATGTAGACGGTCTGAAGAAATCAACCCACTGTTTTCTTCCAGTTGAAAGGGTAACATATCAGCTGCAGTCATATCCTCAGCCTGGCTGGAATTTAGCTGTCTCTGCCTTGCAAGTCTGCTGAACCAGTTAACCATCACAGCACTTTCATAAAAAAAGGGCGAATCAATACGATTCGCCCTTTATAACAATTTATCTAAATTTAAGACTAGAAATTTATCAACCCGTTGAGGTTGGCATCAAAGACTTCAGATACTCACGGTTAAGCTTGGCAATAAACTTGACACTGATCCCTTTCGGGCAGGCGGCTTCACACTCATAGTGATTTGTGCAGTTGCCAAAACCTTCATCAAGAATTGCCTGGGTCATTTCCTGAACCCGCTTTCTAGCTTCAGGCTTCCCTTGTGGTAAAGCTGCCAACTGAGCAACTTTAGCACTGGTAAAAAGCATTGCCGAGCTATTAGGACAGGCAGCAATACAAGCACCACAACCGATACATTCAGCCGCATCCATTGCATAATCTGCGGTCGGCTTAGGAACCAACAGTGCGTTAGCATCAGCCACACCACCGGTGTGACAGGAGACGTAACCACCGGCCTGCATAATAGCATCCATTGAAGTCCGGTCAACGATCAAGTCTTTACGAATCGGGAAAGCCTTTGCTCTCCACGGCTCAACAAAGATTTCATCACCATCGTTATATTGACGCATATGCAACTGGCAAACAGTCGTTTTTTCCTGTTTACCATGAGGACGTCCATTAATAACCTGTGAACACATGCCACAGATTCCTTCACGACAATCGTGATCAAAGGCAATTGGATCTTTACCTTCACGAATCAACCCATCATTAATTTCATCCAACATCTCCAAGAAGGACATGTCCGGGCTGACATTTTTAGCTGGGTAAGTCTCCAGCTTCCCTTTATCCTGTGGCCCCTTCTGGCGCCATACATGTAATGTAAGGTCCATTATTTATAACTCCTCACGGCAAGATGAACTCTTTCAAATTTCAAAGGCTCTTTGTGAAGTTCTGGCTTGACTCCAGTTCCTTTGAATTCCCATGCAGCGACATAACTGAAATTTTCATCATCACGCATCGCTTCACCCTCATCAGTCTGATGCTCAACCCGGAAGTGACCACCACAAGACTCTTCACGATTCAAGGCATCTTCAGTCAACATTTCAGCAAACTCGAGAAAATCAGCAACCCGACCAGCATTTTCCAGTTGTTGGTTGAGATCCTTACCTTCGCCAGTCACCTTGACGTTATTCCAGAACTCGTCACGAAGCTCTGGAATGAGCTTGAGAGCGTTAGTAAGGCTCTCTTTGCTTCTTGCCATACCGACATTTTCCCACATGATGTTACCAAGTTCTTTATGTAGTTCGCTGACAGTTTTCTTACCATTAATTGCCAGCAATTTATCGGTTTGAGCCTGAACGTCTTCAACCGACTTTTTAAATTCAGGGTGATCCTCTTTGACTGCACCCGGATTCTTAATTGAAGCCAGGTATGGGGCAATAGTATAAGGGATAACAAAATAACCATCCGCCAAACCCTGCATCAGTGCTGAAGCCCCAAGACGGTTAGCACCGTGAAC
>JASFYS010000107.1:0-9009 GCA_045047095.1 Desulfuromusa sp.
GGCATCGAATCCCGATGGTTCAGCCCTCCGGATTTTTACCCATGCCTGCCGAAGCTGATTTTGTCATCTGTGGCACCATTGACCCGAAGCAACAGAAACCTGAGGGTCCTTTTGGCGATCATCTGGGCTACTACAGCCTGGTTCACGATTTTCCGTTGCTTAAAATTGACCGAGTCTACCATCGCCCGGATGCCATCTGGCCATTCACAACCGTTGGTCGGCCACCGCAGGAAGATACCAGTTTCGGTGAATTCATCCATGAATTGACCGGGGCTTTGATCCCGGAAGTTCTCCCCGGCATCAAAGTTATCCATGCCGTTGATGCTGCGGGAGTTCATCCTTTACTGCTGGCCATCGGCAGTGAACGCTACACTCCCTACAGCAAGCTCGATCACCCACAGGAACTACTGACCCAGGCCAATGCAATCCTGGGGCAAGGGCAGTTATCGCTGGCAAAATATCTGTTGATTGTTGCTAAAAATGACAATCCAGATCTGGATGTAAACGATATTCCAGTTTTTTTTCAGCACCTGTTGGAAAGAATCGACTGGCAGCGAGATCTGCACTTTCAGACGGCGACAACGATTGATACCCTTGATTACAGTGGTCACGGCTTAAACCAAGGGTCAAAGGTTGTTATGGCTGCAGTTGGGGAAAAACAACGTGACCTCCCAACAAAAATTCCTGAAAACTTGATGTTGCCACGCAGGTTTACAAACCCCGCTATTGCCCTTCCCGGGATTCTGCTGATAAAGGGGCCAAGCTGCCGTGCATACCGACCTGGAAAAGATCTAAACCTGCTGCGATTCTGCAACAAAACAGCCACAGATGACCCGATCAACAGCTTCCCTTTGATTGTGATTGTAGATGACAGTGAATTCTGTGCAGCGACATTAAATAATTGGCTTTGGGTTTGCTTTACCCGTTCAAACCCGGCGACTGATATCTATGGAATCGGTAGTTTTACAATAGCAAAACATTGGGGTTGTACTGGATCGTTGCTTATTGATGCCCGTAGCAAACCACACCATGCTCCAGTTTTGATTGATGATCCGAAAATTGAAAAGCGGGTTGATGAACTAGCAGTGAACGGTGGGCCACTGCAGGGGATCATTTAACTGATGGGTCTGAGAAAGTGGTCTGCTAACGCCGGCAGATAAGAAAAACCCCTGCTAACAACAGTGCCACTCCAAACATCCGTTTATAATCAATTGGAATGCCACGCATACCAAATAAACCATAGTGGTCCATTACCAATCCGGCGATTAACTGTGAGACGATTGTTAAAGCCAGTACCGCTGTCACCCCGATCCGGGGCACACCAACAATTGTCATAGTCACAAAAAAAGCCCCCAACAGCCCTCCAGTTAATTGCCACCAGTCCGCCTCAGAAATACGCCGAAAACTCCCCTGACCACTGGCCAGAGAAATCACCAGAAGGATCAGGGTTCCAACAGCAAAAGAAATTGTAGCGGCCTGGAGAAAGCCGGTTTTCTCCGCCAATCTGGCATTAATTGATGTTTGTATTGCAATGGCAGCACCGCCAATTACCATCAGGATTATAAGAATCAGGTTAGGCATTTTTTTCACTCTGCTTTTGGCAGTCCAGACAAAAAGGAGATTCGGGTCTTACATTCAGACGGGAATAACCAATCGGCTCTTCACAACGTCGGCATTCTCCATAGCGTTTCAGCTTAATCGCGAGCAAAGCCGCTTCGAGCAGTGTTAAGCGTTGCTGGTGTCCAGCACGATTGGCTTTAGCCATAGCCTGTTGTTGTAGCGCATCCATTCTGGATAACCGCCCGATCGGCTGGTCAAGATCAACGGTCTGACTGCTGGCTGAGGATTTCGCCAACAGTAGCTCTAATTCATCCCTCAAATTCAATAACTTTTCGTGCAGTTGTGACTGCTGTGTGGCGGTCAATTCCTCCATCAAGCGGTTCGCTGCCGCACCAGTTTTGAGACAACCTTAAAAGCGTCCGTCCCGGCAACCTTGACCAACTGAAACAGAGCTGTTTCGGTTGTGGTAATCACCGCACCAGCCTGAGCAGCAGTACTGATCGCATTGTCATAATCACCTTTGAAACGTGAACAAACTGCATCACCAACCAGATGAACATTATAGCCACGATCGAGAAGGTCAAGAACCGTTTGCAAAACACAGACATGGGTTTCCATCCCGACGACCAAAACCTGTTTGGCGCCACTCTTTTCCAGAGCTGTTATAAAGTTTTCTTCACCACAACAACTGAAAGCTATTTTTTCAATGCGATGTTGATCTGTTGCCCCATTTAATTCAGTAACGGTATGACCAAGCCCCTTTGAATATTGTTCAGTTGCAATAATTGGCAGATCAAGCGCTTTAAAACCTTCAATCAGTAAATTCACATGCAGGATTAACTGGCCGTACAGATCCTGATTCATCGCTGGCGCTAGCTTTTCCTGAACATCAATGATGACCAAAGCGGCTTTTTCAGAATTGAGCCAGTACTTATTTTTTATTTCAGACATATCTTCCTCTCCTCAATCAGGGTTAAATTCAAATTCTATTACGTAAAATCCGCATAATCAGAACACCTAAAATTGATAATATTAACCCGACACAGACGAATAGATACCCCATCGCATGACCTTCTCCCCACCCCCAGAGATCCTTCCCCCGCATAAACAAAATCAGGGCAACACCACCGAAGGTCAGAATACCACCAATAATGTAGGCAGAGAAAGCTATCAGCGGCCAGATCAGGTCTTTAAAAGTCATTGTGTCCCCACGGAATCAGGTTAAAAACAAAGGGGCTACCAAGTGGCAGCCCCTTAATTACTACTTAGTAAAGTGACAATTTAAAAATGGTGCCCACCGACGGTGAAAGCATAAATCATCAACAACGTTAATGCTACCCCAATCAGGACAGCGGTAAAACCAAACCCTTTGAGGATGAAATCGTAGAGTGCTCCACTGCTCTTTTCAACCTCATATTGGTTCAGGATTCCTTCTTCTTCATAGCGTTTCCACTGAGCACCGCGCTCCTCAACAAATTCTTCCTTCGGCAGTTCACCATTGAAGATAACGAAGTCCATCGGGAACTTTTCTGGCCGCCCGTGAGTATTGAAGAAGTGGACGGTAAAGATAAACCCGGTCGCCAACAGTGCTTCGTCAGAGTGGATGATTGTCGCAACATTGAAAACCCAGCCCGGTAGCGCCGCACCAAAGAATTCAGGGAACATAAGCATCAATCCGGAGCCGCCAATGGCAAACATCCCCCAGAAGACCGCAAGAAAATCAAATTTTTCCCAATAGGTCCAACGCTCAAAGGTCGGCTTCGGTCCCAGGAACAGGAACCAGCGCACCAGCGCAGTGACATCATTAATATCACGCAGATTGGGACAGAGTGATTCAGGTCCAAACAGCCTTTGGAAAAATTCTGCCGGATACTGCAGCTTGTAAAACAGGAACTTGGCGCTCTTAATCAGAGCCATACCAAAATATACAAAAGTGATGGCAGCACCAAGCCGATGCAACAACGCTGCATTTGCCGACCCACCAAAGAAATCCATCAACACTTTAGCCCAGGCCTGATCCGAAAATTTCACCGGCAATCCGGTCAGTGACAGCAACAGGAAGCTGGTAATAACCAGCAGGTGCATAAAAATATGAACTTTGGTGAAACGACGGTAGATTTTATGCGGATTTTCAATATGATGCAGTTGCCCGCCGGCAGCGAGGGCCTTCTTCTTTTCATTATTTTCGATAAAAGCACGGAACATCCACAGTAGAGAGTGGAACCAGAAAACCCCGAAAGTGCCAACCAGCAACAGACTCATGGCGAGGTAGGTGTAATAAAGGATCGGATAATTCGCTCGATCCGTCATATCCCCGTGGGAATAAAACATGACGAACATATTAGTGGCATTTTCATGACATTTGGCACACGTAACAACCAGGTTGTCAGGATTGAGACTTGAAGCGGGATCCTCATTGGGTAAAACCCGGTGCGCAGTATGGCAATCAGCACAACCGGCAACTTTTTCCGGATAGCCCAGGTGGAAGTTCTTACCATGATAACTTTCGAGATAGGTATCAACGGCAACCGGAAAGACAGCATTTTTGTCCATCATCTCTTCATCAGCATGACAGGTCATGCACGGCTCAGTACGAAATAACGCCCTTTCCCGAACATCCATATCGGTAACGGATGCAACAGCGTGAATACCATGACAATCAATACAGGCCGCAGAATCTGCATTGCCAGCTTCGACCGCCGAAGCATGGATTGAGGTGTGATACTCTTTTGCCGGAGTCGTGTGACAACTGACACAGATATCATTAGCCTGTTGTTTGTCGCCCTTCCAGAACATCACTTCGTGAATATCTTTATGGCAGGAGGTACAGGTCAAATTGATGTTGACGTGATCAAAATGGTGGGCACTATCAAAATATTCTTTAAATTCCTGTTTGTGGCAGCGGGCGCAATCAACCGGCCCGGGCATGAGATCCCCGTCCATATGCGCATCAATATTGGTCAACTCAACATGACAGGCAACACAACCGTTTACACCATGAACTGAAGCGGCAAAATCTTCAGCTTCTATCACCTCATCATGACACTCCAGACAAGCTTCTGGAGAAACTGCTGAGCCAGCAGCAAGCGTCTGTGTGTTCCATAATAAAGCGAACAAAAGTACCGAATAAAACAGGAATTTACGCATTGGACCTCTCCTTGATGTTAAAATCCTTCGAGAAAACTTGAAAAAAACGTGGTAGGCTATTCCGCCAGAAAAGCTATCAAATTTCATAACTCTGACTGTTTGAGTGGCATCATTCAGTCAAAACCTTTCCATCTCAAAAGAAAGGTTCTTAATATCTACTGGTGTATATTTTTATCATACAGGGCGGACACTACCCTTATCACCATTTTATTGCAACAAAAAATCCCCTCAACTTTGCGAGAAAATATACTTTGAGTGGCCACTCCAAAACTGGAATATAATATTGTTTTACAAACTGCTCGAGACCAAAAAAAAGGCGGCTCCGAACGGAGCCGCCTTTTCAATCTAACTAAATTCTAATTATTTACCCAAGATCCCAAGAACATGCTCGGTAAAGGGATTGGCAAAAAGAATAATCATAGCAACAACAAATACATAGATAGCCAAAGACTCAATCATGGCCAGACCAATCATCATCGTAGTCAGGATTTTACCAGAAGCTCCTGGATTACGAGCAACGCCTTCACAAGCAGCTTTAATAGCAATACCCTGGCCGATACCGGTACCAATTGAACCAAGACCCATACCCAAGCCAGCAGCCATCATACACCAAGCAAAAAATTCCATTTTTCTCTCCTTTTTTCTAGTTTTATTGTTCCTATATTCTATAGGACTGGCTCTTCACCCCTGTGAACAGCATAAATAATATTTTAGTGCGCTTCTTCCAACGCCCCTGCAATATAAATCATTGCCAGCAGAGTAAAAACAAAGGTCTGGATAAATGCGATCAATACCCCCATCAGCATCATCGGGATCGGCAGGAACAAGGGAACCAGTGCTAAGAAGATCATCACCACAACTTCATGACCGTACATGTTGCCAAAAAGACGTAATGTCAGGGAAAGTGGACGAGCCAGGTGGCCAATAATTTCAATAACAAACATCAATGGTGCCAGCCAGATAATCGGCCCCATAAAATGTTTAAGATAACCAATCCCATGTTTTTTAAAACCAACCACGTGGGTTAACACAAATACGGTCAACGCAAGTGCCGCGTTGGTATTCAAATTAGCAGTTGGAGGATAAAAGCCGGGAACCAGACCAATCAGGTTACAAACGAGGATAAACAGAGCAAAGGTCGCAATCAGAGGGAAATAAGCTTTACCTTCTTCACCCATAGTCTCTTCAATCAAACCATCGATACCGGTAATCACAACTTCCATCAAATTCTGCACCCCAGAAGGAACCATGGAGATTGATCGTGAAGCGAGAAAAGCAACCAGGATCAGTACCGCCATCACAAACCAGGTATAGGTAACATGTTCCCCAATATGAAGATGCAACTGCTGTTCGATCCACTGCAAGAATAAAAAGGGATGGATCATAAGTTAATCTCTCCTATTTTTCTAAAAGCTTAATAAAGCCGTTTAGCAGTTGTAACAATAAGATTTATAACGACTACCGACAGTCCAACGACCAATGCCAGGGGATGAACCCCACCACGCACCAGTAATAAGTAAATCGAGCCAGCAATAAACAGCAATCGGAACAGATAGTTCCTTTTAAACCCTTTTTCAGCTGCCAGATGTGGATCGCCAAGCACTTTATATAACGAACGTCCCAGCCAGCGGTAATTGATAATTACCAGAACTCCACCTGCCAACACCCCCATCGTCACTGGAAGTGATTTCCAGAACAAACTCAAGAGTAGCAGGACAATCAATATTATCCAGTTACGGCGAGCCATTTCGGCAAGGAGTTGATCATCCTGCCGCATCATGGTCGTTGCCAGCCTGTTCGTCTTCCAATTCCTGGCGCTTCAGTTCCCGCGTTGTCAAGATGTAGACATTACGAAATCCTGAAATAACCCCAATCAATAGCATGACCAGGGTAAACAATGGACGCGTATCCAGCCACCGATCCAGATATATTCCCATTGCCAGCCCAATAAGGATCGAGACAACGAGGGATATTCCTACACTCGATAAAAAACCGAGGCTCTTATATAATTGACGTTTATCTTCAGCCATTAGGAGTGTCACCAATGCGAAAACTGGCTTAAAAGCGGACTTTAAGTACCATAGAGAAGCTAAAAGAGTCAAGACTGATTTTTCAAATCTCAGCATCTCAACATGAAAAAATGATAGAATTTCGATCATTTTCCGGATAAAAAAACGCCCCAGGAAATCCCGGAGCGCATGACATAACTGATTATTTACATGAGCTTTATACTTTTGCTATCTGAATTGAAGTCAAATTGTCACCATCTGCCATTAACTGTTGGATATCAAGAGCCATAAAGTTGTGCGGAGCAAAAATCAACCCCATTGGAACAGAGTCGCTGATAACCACCTTGCCAATAGTCGACCCCGTTGCACTGGTCAGTTTGAGCTTGTCGCCATCGACAACACCCACGGTCTTGGCATCTTCCATATTCACCCTAAGCAGACCCTCAGGTTCAACTTCCAGTGGTGCAGCTGCCCAGATTGATGTTGTTCCAAAATGACCTGCTGAAGTACCAGTCAACAGTTGCAGCCCTTCAATTGCGCTCCCTGCAGAGATCAATTGATATTTAAGGCTCTGAGCGGTAGCTTGATATGGTTTCTGTAAATAAGTGCGGCGCTCATCATCAAGAGAACTGGCATCGTCATAAAGAGAGGTCAACTCACGGACTTCACTAAGAATACTAGCTCGGTCCAACCTGACCGGCATTTTCCCCAGATGAGTATAGAGCTCGGCAAAAATTTCCCAGTCTTCACGAGATCCCCCGACCGGACGGATAGCCTGGTTAATGCTACGGACGGTTTGATCTAAAGAGGTAAAGCTACCGGTCTTTTCAGCATAGGAGCTGCCGGGAAGAACAACCGTTGCCAGGCGGGTAATCTCTGACGGGAAGATATCTTGAACCACCAGGACTTCAACCTTTTTCAGAGCCTTCATCCAGCGGCTACTATTAGGGAAACTCTGCGGGTTAGTTGCAGCCAGATAGAGGAACCGAATCGACCCAGCTTCAATTTCCTGCAAAATCCCTTCAGCATCAAGACCGCCATCAGGAAGATCACAATTCCAAGCTTTGGAAAACTTGTCTTTATTCTTGGTATAGGGTTGAAACCCGGGCAATTCTTCAGGATAAACACCCATATTGAGGACCCCCTGGGTATTCCCCTTTTCATCGAGAGGGAAGAGCCCGCCATCCACATTTAAAGCTCCGCTAAGAATTGCCAGATTAGCAACAGCTGCCACTTTTGAGGTGCCGAAGGCTGACTTGCAGATATCAGATCCAAAAACAACTGCAACTTTATCAGCTTGCCCAATAATATCTGCAGCCTGCTCCAATGCCTCACGACTGAGACCTGTTATCTCAATCACCTGACCAAGATCAACCGCAGCTAAATCAGCTTTTAGCTCATCAAAATTGGACACTGTCGCCTGCAGAGTTTTTTCATCAAGGTAGTTACGATCCAACAACAAGCGGCCAAGCCCGCTTGCCAGTGCTATTTCACTCCCCGGCTTATAGCTGAGTTGACTATCGGCAAATTGAGTCAGATGGATCTTGCGCATATTGGCAATCACCAGTTTCCCATCACTACGTCGCACTGCATCCTGAATTTTCCAATCAACGGCAGGAGCTTCCGCTGCAGGGTCAGCACCGAACACGAGAACCGCATCAGCATTGCCAATAATTTCCATCTGGTTACTGGCACCATGCAATCCAAGTCCCTTATCGAGTGCATGCAGCGCACGCAACGCACCAAAACGAGCCTCGGTATCAATATTGTTACTTCCTATGGCAGCCCGGAAAAGCTTCTGAAACAGGTAGTTTTCTTCATTGGTTAACCGTGGAGAGGAAAAGCCAGCAATGGCAGCTGAACCGCTCTCTTGCTTAATTTTTTTAACCTCTGTCACAACTCGCTCAATCGCCTTGTCCCAGGAAGCGGGTTTCTGCTCAATAGTGGGTTCGATCAAACGTTTTTTACTATTAATATAGCTATAGCCAAAGAAACCACCGACACACAGGGTTCCTTTATTGGTTGTGGTTGCATCATCGGAAGTGACACGCAGAACCTCATTGTTCAGAACATTGAGATCGATCTGGCACTGACTGGGGCAATAGGTACAGACCGATGGAACTTTGGTCAGGGTCCAGGGCCGAGCCTTGAATTTATATGGCTTGGAAAGCATGGTGCCGGTCGGACAAACAGCCACGCAGTTTCCACAGTAGGTACAATTTTCAACCTTCTTATCAATAAATGCCCGGTCCCCTTTATCATTGACAAACAGGGCATCGGCACCAATAAGTTC
>JASFYS010000108.1:0-17155 GCA_045047095.1 Desulfuromusa sp.
ATTGGTCGAGTTAGACAAAAAAGAAGTCCATGGAAGTCAGTTAGGGTTGTTTTAGGGTTTTGCCTTTAAAACTCTGTCGCTTGCGGCCGAGTTTTTTATCCTGACCTCCAAAGCTGAAATTCTTAATTTTATTGGCTACGGGGGCCTTGAAAATCCGGTACCTATCAATACACGGCCATGGGATAAAGATAAAGACCAAGCAAACCCCGCAATGGTTTATGCTTTTTCTTTTTATTCAGGTCCAAATAAATTTGGATATCTTGCTTTTTACAAGAGCAATCAAACAGGGGTCAGAGTTGTAAAGTCATTTAAGAAAAATTGGAATCCAGACCCAAGAAACCTTGTGTTTAACCAACAACCGCTGCTCGACCTGAAAAAGATGTTAGAAAGGGGATAATGATGAATATTAGCTGCCCAGTATGTGGCTCAGAAGACATAACAGAAAGCACAGAAAAGAGAATAATAGGGCTCGAATTTGGGCGAGCAATTGAAATTGACGAAACGGTTTACACCTGCAACGACTGTGATTTTGACGGTGACTTTAACAATGAGAATGATAAAAAAATTGAAACAGCTTTAGAACAGGTCAAAAAAGATCTATCAAAAACCATACTTGATGAACTTTCCGATAACGGAATTACTAATGTTTACTTTGAAAGAGCTATGGGGCTTCCCTTTAGAACTTTGGCACGGTGGAAAAAAGGGAATATCTCCGCATCAGGATACGCATTACTAAAAACAGTAAAAACATACCCATGGTTATTGTCTGTAGCAGATGACAAGTTTGATCATACCGCTGCCACAAAAGCCCTTCTAAATGCTGCGGTGTCTGCTAAACACCAACAAATAACAAAAATAGATGTAGCAGCAGTCCATGGAAACAATCTCACTAAAGTAAGGGCAACGTGGACACTTAAACCCATCGGCATCCAAACGGATAGCATTGAGAAAACAAGCCATACCTCAGGCTTATTGCAGATTTGGGGTCAATAATATGGAAGTATTAGCCTTTCTCATCTGTGAGGACATCAGGCCAGAAATGGGTGGCAAGTTTTCACTGATGGGTATTTTGAGTGAAAACCTCAACATTTTTAGGTCAGGTGATAACCCCTGGCCAATTTCCATTAATTTAGCTGCCTACGTCAAAGTCAAACTGAACGATAAGCGTCCAGACAAGTTCACTTTCAGAATTTCCATGGGCGATGAAATCATTATCGACATAGCTGATAATCTTGTTGCACCGGAAGGGACAAAAACACTAAATATCCCAATGTCTTTTCAGGCAGTCAGTATTTCAAAGCCAGGGTCTCTAACGTTTTCATTCGCAATAGAAGCAAATGGAGAGAAGCAGGCTGAACAGACAAGGCGCCTTGAAATTACTGCAAATAAACAACAAAAAGTTAATTGAACGCAGCCATTTCCATCCGCAAATCCCGTAAACAGAGCTAATCTATGGCTATAAAAAATACCCAACAAAAGGCCAAGCTGGTGGAAAATCTTAGCACCTTCAAAAGCTAAAATGGGTGAATTTTACATGAATTGCTCCACGAAATACTATTTTTTTGGAAAGAGGTTTTTTCTCCGCCGCAATTACCCGGGCATCTCACCTGTGGCATGTCTAAATTTAGAAGTTGTGGCATGGATTCACCTGGATTGGTGGCTGCGTTACCTATGTGAGCAAATGTCCTGTCAAAAATGTTCGCATATATCTATAGGGATTTTGAGTGATACGCGCTGTACTAAGTCTCACTATCAGCAATACAAAACTGGCCCAATCAGATTCCAAATAGTTTAACCCTCTGAGTATTTTGCCCCAATTACAATTTTTAATTGACTTCACCAACCGACATATTCCAGAATGTTTTCCGAGGGGCTGAGAAGCCAACTCTTTAAGCCCGACTCACACCCCCCCTCCGTGAGTCGGGCTTTTATATTTTCCTACGCATTCGGATCAAACTGACACCCCGACACATACCGCCGCACCGCATCTTTCGGTACAAACAACCCCTGCCGTCGACCAAAACGAAATACCGGTGTCAGATCACCACGCTCGATCAAATTATAAACATGCTGGCGCGAGCATGTCCCACCGAAAAGCCCCGGAATTTCCTTGCAGATTTGCCCGACGGTCATCATGTCCTTGCGCTTGAACACGGCAGGTGCGGCACTCTCATTCATGACCTTCTATCTCCCTCGGCTATTAAACCAGCCAGGTCTGTGGCCTGTGCCGGTTGATTGTGGCTGACTGGCTAGTTGTTGCGGCTGAACCTGCTGCTTTTCGCTGATCATGTTCTGAAAACCCAGGTAATACGCCAAACCTATGCCCATCTGCTCGCAGTCCCACAGGTCATTGCGTTTTTGTCCGGAACATTGCCACAGACCTCTATCATCCACATACTCAGAGACAAAGTGTTTAGCGTAGGTTTCCAGGCCGTTCTTTTGTGGAATTTCAGGGTATTTTTCCATCATTTCCAGCTGATGGCTGCTGTAGCCTGAATGCAGCACAAACGCACCAGCATCGGTGATGTCGATTTTCAATTTATCCGCCAGAATATCTTTATGGGCATGGGTGTCCAGATTGTAGAGCTTCAATCCGCCAGGAATCGGCTTATTGGTTCCCGGCCAGAACTCCTGGTTACTGATCGTCACCGGGTGAGCCTTGCGACCCTTGGCTCCCTTGCTGGCAAAAATCCCGGTGCGTTTGCTCCACTCATAAACCTCACGGGTCCGGTGGCCACCGCTGTCGATAATGCCATAGCTGACCTTATATTCCTTGCCACTCAGATCACAATATTGATCCTCAAAAATCAGCTGATCCAGACCACTGAAATCATCAAACCGGGCAGAGGGGATATAGGCGGCTTTCACCAGCCAGGACTTGAGTAACAGCCCATACTGCCAACCGCGAATGATGACCCAGAAGCCCTTATCCTGCGTATCAATCTGAATGGTCATAATATCCGTATCCTGATGGACCACCCCGGCCGGTCGCTCATCACACAGCGCCAGAATCGCATCCTCTTTGCGGTCGGACAGATCATCTTCGTAGTCAATTGCCTTGATCCCGTGGGCTAGATCCCGCTTGGATGACAGATCACCAGCCTTGGCTTTTATCATTGTCTGGGCGATATCAGACAGCTTGACATCGGGAATCGGGAAGGCTGAGAGGATAAACCCGACATCGACCGGCTCAGAAATGTCAGCGCCTTTGATACAACGCCAGGCATCGTTATCGCTGACAATATTGTTATAAGCCGCTTCACGGTCAGTTGCGCTGAGGAGCTCGCCGCACTGGTCGCAGGCGTACTCGATCAAACTTTGATCGGCTTTGATCTCGTCAGCGGTGATGCCATCGGGGATGATCACCTGTTCTTCGGTCATCCCCATCAGGTCGCCACAGAAAGGACAGCGGGCGGTTCCTTCCCACACCTGGACACACGCCTTTGTTCCCTTGTAGATATATTTACCCGCCGGGGTGCTGGCGAAGAAGTGTTTACCGAACCGCTGGGTTCGGGTTCGCTTGCGGATCCGCTCGATCGGAGATGCCTCTTTACCAACCATCTCCATCTTGTCGACCTCATCCGAAAAAGTATTGCTGGCCGCAAAGGTGGCCGTACTAGTGGTTGATCCGGCGTGGGACGGCAGGATGGTCATGCCGTTGGTCAGCGAAGTCATCCCCAAAGAGGTATCATCGGCACGGGGACTGACATGGACAGCAGTACGGGCTGATTCTTCCAGCATCGGGTTGAGCTTTTTCCCCATAATCCTGTCAGAGGCTTCCTTGCTGGGCATCTGATAAAATATGTTGCTAGGCGCCTGGTCGACACACCAGAAAATACACGAGAGCATACAGTTGGTTTTACTCGCCTGATCGACGCCACAGAACCAGACTTCACGAACCCAGGGCTTGGCCCAAGTATCCATCACCTTGCGAGCATGCTTGGCAAATTCAAACCGATATGCACCGGGATGACCCTCAGCTGCAGGCATCCGCCGATACTTGATCGACAGTTCACTGGGAGTCAGTGGTGCCGGTTTCTTGCAGCGCCGCTTAACCGGACCAGGAATCACCAAACTGATCCGCTGACCGGCCACAGCCTGACGCCACTGCTTAGGCATCCAAGGACGCAGCGGCAGCTTGTGTGGTTCGATCAGGTTGATTTGTTCGGCAGCATTACTCTGCATCTGCATCCTCGGTAGTTTCTTCCTCAAATTCCAACTCACGTTCACTGTCCCGCACCGCCTCGGTGAGAGCCGCAGCAAACAGGCCAGAAAAACCATGCGCAAACTTGGCCGATTTGGCGACATCACCGCCGCACATGTAAATCAGTTCCGACAGCTTCAAGGTCGCTTGCTGCTTCAAAGCTTCCTCAACCAACCCGGCAAAAGCGGCCATTTGCCGTTCATGGTCAACCACCTCCATCCAAGCGTCATCATCCTTGCGCCCTTTGCGCTCCATCGCCTCAACTTCGGCTATCAGCTTGCGGTCTTCCAGGGCCTCCCGATTGCGGATCCGCTCCTCATCACCCAGGGAGCGATTGTTGGCCGGATCAATCTCAAACTTTTTCCGCACATAGGCCACCAGGTCAACCAGCAACACGGTTTTATCCTGCTGCATCATGTTCAGCTCGATACAGTCGGTGTAAAACTGCGCCCGCTTGACCGGGTAGTTCCCCGCCTGGATGAACTTAGCAAAGGCTTCAGCGCGGGTTTTGTAGGATTGCTGGATGTTGTCTCGATCTCCAGAGCGGTGCTTTTTTCCTGCGGATTCGAATGTCTCGACCGCCTCAGCAAGCGATTCTTTAGCGACATTCCAATCCTTCTTATGGATAGCCGTTGGCTGGTCCTGGTAGCTCCGCATTGTTGAGATAACGGCATTGACCAACAATGTCAGCTCGGCTTTTCCTGCGTCACCCAGGTTCGGCAGTATTTTTTTTGCTCGATCGATCATTTATTTCTAGTCGCCTTGACCTCGGCAAAGGTTCTGCCGTCATTATCAAGTGTGGCGGCTGAGCCGGTAAAATCTTGCCAGCGGTTGACGATGACATCGCAATACTTTGGATCGAGTTCCATGCCGTAGCAGATGCGGCCAATCTTTTCTGCAGCGATCATCGTGGTGCCAGAGCCGAGGAATAAATCGAGGACAGATTGTCCGCGCTTGGTGCTATTCTTGATGGCTCGTAGAACCAGATCGACCGGCTTCATAGTTGGATGCAGATCGTTGACCTTGGTTTTTGCAATCTCCCATATCGATGGCAGTTCAACCTCCCAAACGTCGCGTTCGTTTTTTGCGCCATACCAATTATGCTCAAGGTTCCAGCCATAAAAGATCGGCTCGAAATCATCAGCATAGCCGGTAATGATTGGCTCGTAGAGAGATTTATAATCGGAGTTGGACAGGTTGATGTTGTTCTTTTTCCAGACAATCATGCTGCGCCACTGCATTTTATTGTGGTTTATTGCGTCAAGGATGCGATCAATACCGAGGCGATAAAAACAGATGTACCAGGGGCCGGCACAAAACTGCTTGATGGTTCCACAGAGGCTCTGCAGAAACTCATCACCAGCGCTCTTTGACATTTTGTCGTTGATGATCTTTTCGTGACGGGAGTTTTTCGGGCGTTTGCCGCCGGTCTTAGATGGTGGCGACCCGACAAAGTTCATCAGATAAGGTGGATCCGTAAAGACCATATCAGCCTTGCCCCCTCCCAGCAGCAGTTCAAGGTTGTGTTGACTGAGGCTGTCACCACACATGACACGGTGGCTGCCGCAGTTCCAGATCTCTCCTGGAGCTGTTACGGCAACAATAGGCATTTGTGGCACATCATCCTGATCGGTTTCGCCAATAGTGTCGGGGATAAATTGCAATAACTGCCCGATCTCTTTTTCTGAAAAACCGAGTAGGGCGGCGTTAAATTCTTGGTTGAGTAATGCCTCAAACTCTTGAGCCAGGATAGCTTCATCCCACCCACCATTCTCTGTCAGTTTATTATCAGCAATCACATAGGCCCGCTTTTGCGCATCGGATAAATGATCGAGGCGGATACAGGGCACGTGCTCAATGCCGAGCTGCTTGGCAGCCATAACGCGACCGTGACCGGCGATGATTTCTCCATTTTTGTCAATCAGGATGGGGTTGGTAAAACCAAACTCTTTGATCGATGCGGCAACCTGACTGATCTGTTCGACCGAATGGGTGCGGCTATTGCGGGCGTATGGGGTTAACTCTGCGGTTTTAAGCTGTTCAATTTTCATCAGTAAATCAGCTCCTCTTGAATGGCTTCAGGCTCCGGTGGCAGGGGAGGTTGATCGGTAGGATCAAGCGGTTTTGTTTCGATAATCTTTCCGTTAAAATTCTGCTTCACCAGCAGCATCAATTCAGCATCCCCTTGGCTCATACCTTTAAGCGCCGCCATCTCTTCCGGAGAGAAGACCACATCATCCGGATAGTGGCGCTGCAGCTGCTCGACGTGTTGATGGTGGTATGCAACAACATAGCCATGGCCGTTGACGGTTGTGCCTTTGACGTGTTCCGGCAGCGGTGCTTTTCTGATCTCTAGTGAAATATGGAATTGAGCTGGTAGTCCGGCCAACAACCAGGAACGCAGATCACCACCATGATCCTGATAATATTCACCTGGATCTTTTCCGGCAGGAACCGGCCAGCGCTCGGCGCGGTTGAAGTTCTTCAACCACCAAGCGGCTGACTTTGCCCCAGCCTGATCAGAATCGAGGGCAACCAGAATGGCGATAGCATCCCGCAGCTTTTCCATAGCCGATTCTTTGGGCTTTGCACTGCAGGTTCCAAGCGGGATAGCGCCGACGATATCACCGGCATGGTGATGGAGCAGCAGGGCGTCCAGATCGGACTCAACCACGACAAACGCACGGGCAGTTTCTCCTATCACTGGAACATCGTTGCCACTCCCTGGCAGCCAGTAATATCGACCAGAATCTCTGTATGTTTCTGAACGTCTGATCCTGATCCGCTGCGGATCGCCAGCGACGTCGAAAAATGGAATAACAATCCCGGCAGGGATCAGCAGCTTTTTTGGCTGCTTATTCTCTTTTAGTTCTTCCGGCAAGCCCCAGCTTTTACGACTGCGGAACAGGTTGGCATCAATCCAGCCGAGTTGATATTGTTTGACCGCAGCAAGGGGTAGTCCGCGCTTGTCCAGATAGGCGAGCTGTTCTGGTGTTTCGAGCAGGACTGCGTGAGCGGTTTCGATCAACGCGGCAGCTCTGCTTTTCCACAGATCTTCCGGTGGAGTGGCGGCATCGGCTTTGAATATTTTATCTTCAATTTGCGCCGGAGCCTCAACCGACTTGACGGTCGCCACCCGCCGCACGCTCTCCCCGTTTGCCCTGGCCCCCTTGCGGCATTTTTCCCATCCTGGACAAAAGTGATTAGAGCAATCAAGACCCAGTGTCTCATGAGCATCAGGGCAACTTTTGTTCTCAAATTCACGCAGAAACTGCAAAGCATCGCCCGACCTTTGACAACCACGGCAAAAGAACGCTGCCCGCTCCGGCCAAACTAAAAAGCGATCCGTACCACCGCAACCAGGACAGGGACCAGCCCACTCTTTGGCGGTTTTCTTTTTCAGATCAGGGATATGGTTTTGTGCTAGCTCGAGGATATTCATTTATTCACCCAGGGTAATTGTTAAAGCATGACAATATGACCAACCATATAGTGGTTAATTTTCATCATCCTTCATTTAACTATTCATAATCTTTATTCTTTTATCTTCTCTATGATGAAATGATCATTTTCTATAAAGTAGAATATATTTAAAAAAATAATTATTAGACTAAAGAAGCTATACGCGCGTGCGTAATGTAATGGATTTTCATCATTTCATCATGCAAACGAGAATTTATTAACAATTACATATTGTTAAAGCCATGATGACTAATAATAATGATCATGGCGCCATCATTTCATCATGGCCCTGGCACCCCAGCGCCGAGCTATCAGCGTAAAATGCGATCATCATCAATACCCACTATCGGTATAGTCACTGATTCGCAGCCCATAAATCCGCACGTTGCCGCCTCTGGTGTCTTTTTTGTAGCCACGTTTGACCAATTCACTGGCCACTGTCTTTCTGGCCGGGACATAATCGCCATGATTGTCGACGTGCCATTCGTTAAAGACTGAATAGAAATTTTTCAGCAGCACTTCGGTGGTCGGATCATCCGGGGTGCGGACACAGCGTTGCTCGATAAACTGGCCAATGACATCCTCATCCTTCCGGAGCTCATCGACATCAGCTTTGATCTTGTCTGGCGGGTGCAATCCTTGCCGCTGCCAGAGTAGAGAACCACGCACCAGCCAGGCGAGTATGCCGGAGGCTTCCTGCTCGAGCCGTAGCGGCAGACCTCTGTCCTTGACCCGGAACTGACCGGCCAGTGCTGGCTTGATACGGGCCTCGAATTCTGGATTATCGACGTACAAAAACGGAAATTTGATATATATCAACCGCTGCAGCAGGGCAAAATCGCTGGTCAATCCTTTTGGAATATGATTGGTATGGAGAAACAGCTTCCAGGTTGGATTGATGTTGATTTCATCAGCCTGATAGAGCGGCCGTGCTTTGATGGTGTCGCCACCGGTGAGCTGCTTGACGGCGCTGCCGGAGATCTTGCGGTTGGAATCTGTTTCGGAACCGATGATAATGCGGCGGCCATCGAGGGCAACCAGATCGGCGGCGGCTCCGGAGCTGGAACGGGCGTTTTTCTGTTCAAGAATCAATTCTGGTGAGATGGTCCAGGCAAAGTCACCGACGATTTTTTGCAACAGCTCAAAGATGGTCCCTTTGCCGTTGCGGCCTTCGCCAATGGCGACTGTGACAACGTGCTCGGTGGATAGTCCAGTGATGGAATAGCCGAGCAGGCGGTGGAAAAACTCCGAGATTTCTTGATCGCCAAGGATATCGAGGAGGGTGCTTTGCCAGTTTGGACAGGGGCAGTCGTTGCCTGTGGCCAGGTAGTGCTCGATATTGTCGGGCAGACAGGTTGGCGAGGCTTTGACCAGCCAGTCAGCTGGGTTGCCGTTGCGCAGCTGGCCGGTTTCGAGATCAATAACGCCATTGCCACAGGCCAGAAGCATGGGATGGCGGTCGATCTGATCACCGAGAATGGCCAGCGGGTTTTCAATGGAGTGCGACCAGAAAAGGGTTTTCTTTGCGCCGTTTTCTCCACGCAATCGATCGACGCGGCGGGTAAGTGATTTGCGCTTGCAGCTCAGACGTCCGATTTCTGTTGAGAGCTTGGCGACTTCTGTTTCGGCTCGGTTTCTGGCGGCGTCATCATCTTTGGATTTTGCTTCTTTGATCCGCTCTTTTGTTTCTGTCAGCTTGTCGCTGATATCGTTGATTTCGGCGGTGAGAAAGGCGGCACGCTCCTGGTACTTGAGGGCGACTTTTTCGACGGCTGGAACAGCGCGGCCCATTTTATCGAGCTGCCAATGGTGGCCATCATCAGGAAATTCAAGCCAGCGCTGTTCTGATTTATCAAAGACAAACTGATTCCGGTTAAGCGCTGCGAACATGACGCCATCACCGCGCTCGTTATTATTGAGACAGTCGAGGACAAAGCGTGGATCGTCAGGACCGCCGGGCTCTTTTTTCTTTGACTCGGGTATCGTCTGCAGTTGGTCGGCCTCGGCTTTTTTGCGAGCGTTGACCTGCTTACGGATATCGATGATGTTGTCAGCCATCAGTGGGTTGCCTCGTTGATTTTGCGCTGCCAGCTGTAGGCATCATCAAGGGATAATCTGCAGGTGGTGGAGACATCATCAAGGGAACAGTGCAAGCTGGTCAGCAGCAGTAATAAAAACAACTGGCGATCATCCAGGGTGGCTCGGTGGAAGAGGGTTCCGGTGCGCCAGGTAAACCAGCGCTGGCAGGAATTGCAGCATATCCGACCACCGGAGGCAAAGCTAGCGGCCTGCCGACCGTCCAGCGAGACTCCGCAATGGGGACAACGCCCACCATCCGGATGGAGCTGCCGAACCAGAAACGCCCGGCAGATATCCGGATCAACCATGTCAACCGCTGCAGATGCTACACACCTCAAAGCAAACCTCCAAAATACCTGAACCGTTTTCTGTCAAAACCAGCTGGATCATCCCCTGCTGAGAAAAACAACCACACCGATCGCCATAGCAAAATCAATCACAAACTCATAAACCCGCTAAAGAACAGCGTTTTTCCAATCCTCCAGTAAATCTAAAAACTATAAACCGACCCATTTAATGGGAGCTTGTCCGCCCGCATGGGGTCAATGCCAGGAAGGACCCGTAAACATTTTCGTCTGGGCTATGACGGATGATGTTTTGTTATGATCTTTCTGGAGGACGGGTGCGCTACCAAGGGGGCAAGGGGGCAACTCACTCCCGAGCTCCAACATATGTCTCAACCGACACGGCATCACTGCCGCAACTCTTCACGCCGCTTCCGGTGCTCTGTATTCTTTGCCGACCGGGCAAACATCTCAGCCACCCTCACACTGTTACGCACAGGTATATCGATGACTGGCGTCTCACCAGGCCGCAACAGGCTTAGAATTTCCCGTTGGTTTTGCTCGATCTGTTCAAGACGCTGTTCGATACTCATCGCACAGGCCCTTCGGCAGGCTCATCGATAAAACTATCGACAAAGCTTTCAGCCCTATACTTATTCTGCTGCTGCGAATGAATCAGCCCACGATCTGCGTCCGTGATCACATCAGAGGCAATCAACTGTATAAACAGCGCCTCAGAGCAGCGTTGCACATCGACAATCTGTTCCAACTTGGCCCTGAAAACTGCATCAAAATTCGGCGTTCTGGTCGGATCAGTATTGCTGAAAATGTCAGATAGGATCCGCGCGGCGTCAACAGCCTCCTCAGCCTCAGAAGCAAAGCGACTGAAGATGATCGCCAGATCAGGGCAGATGTTGTTCATATCTGAGAATATTGTTGGGATGATTGATTGATAAACCGGGTTGTTTTCCAGGTAGGTCGTGAGGATGGATTTGTCATTGAGAGCATCAGCGATTTTGCAGATAATATCCGGGTCAGGCTGTCCCTTGTGCTGACTTGTCTCTATTTTACTGATCAATGACCCACAACAACCAACTTGACTCGCCAGAACAGATCCTGTAATTCCTGAGCTTTTTCTCGATCTTCTTATTTTTTCACCAAGTTTCATGTCATCCTCACTCAGTATTATGTTGTTCTGCCATGTTCTATGGAAAGAATATGCCACCATACGTGGCATGTCAATAGAAATAGCGGATGTATTATCCAGAAATTGCATAGAGTGGCTAATGTGTGCCTAGAATAGGCTTACATTTAAAATATTTGCACGTTTCATGGTTTATGATTGCGATTCATAAAGAAAAGGAGTAGTTTGTCGATATGGAAATAAAATTAAAGGAAATCGGCGAGAGAGTCCGACAGATAAGAAAAGGCATCAATCTAAACCAAGAGGCGTTCGGGGTTTTGATCGGCGTTAAAAGTAGCACCGTATCAAAATATGAGAACGGGGAGTCTGACGCTGGTGCAATCACCTTCAATGCGATCGCCAAGCTCGGGGATAAATCACTAGACTGGCTCATCACTGGTAAAGACCCAGAGTCCAGCAATTACCCAGCCTCTGCTTTTGACTGGGATCTACACAGCGAAATAACCATCATGATTGGAGAGGTGGGAGCCGATCTGGACATTAAAATCAAACCAGGAAAACTTGGTGACATCATCAAAATGATTTATGAAGAATCAATTGCAGGAAATGAAGTAACTAGAGCAAAAGTAATCCAACTTATTAAACTTGCAGCCTGATATCACTGCACTGGGGAAAATATGTCTGAAGCATCTGAAAGGTTTAAACGAAACAAGCAAAAGTACGTTCAAGCCTTTACCGAGGCCATCGAGCCACCAAAACCCAACTTCACCAGCAAACTATTACCGAGCCTGCTGATCATCACCATCCTCGGCACCATGCTGCCATTCCAGACAACCATGGCATTCTTTTCCTTGAGCTTCGTCACAATCGGATTGTTGTCTTTAATTCTGTATTGGAAAAACCACCTAAAAATCACCCGGAGCATGACAGCCCTATTAATTGCTCTAACAGCCACATCCGTTCTCTCAGGGTGCAGCCCCGCATTTACATTCCAGACCCCGCCGGAGTTGATCAAATTTGCCCACCAGAATGATTTTGAAGTTCACAGCATCACAAAAATAGGAATATTCGGTCTCGGGTTGGAAGGTGCCACTATCGCTGCAGCCCAAGCTGACAGCATCATCAAAACCGTCCAGGGGGCGCAGATCGACAGAGGGCATGGGTTGGTGAACATCGTGACCGTGACCATTGCGGGGAAATCTTAAATAAACAAGTCATATTGAAGAAAACAAGCCATCAGGTGGAATTAAAATCTTTGGGGTAACAAAAACCACATTCCAAAAGGGAGAGAAATAAGTCAAGGCAAGTTATGTCTATAAAAAAACACCCCACAAAAGGACCAGGCTGGTGGCAGATATACATCAGCCATGGACGCAATAAAAAGCAGACCGTCCATGTCTATCAGGGGACAGAAGCCGAAGCGATTGACATCGAATCCCAACTGCGGGGCATCCCCAAGGAAGTATGCAATCAAAAACCAACGGATGTAATCGGGAGGTTTTTAGATTGGTATGCCATCCACAGATCAGCAAACAGTATGATCTATGTTGAAGCAGCTCTGCCAAAAATCATCAAACGGCTGGGCGATAAAAATTTAAGTATCTACCGACAAGTCGACTACACCCGATACAAACAACAGCGGGCAGAGGATGGCGTAACTAAACGTACCGTCAATATTGAGCTATATACTTGGCGCAGTATGTTCCGTTTTGCCAATGAGCAATTACAGATCAACGTCGGTGATCTGCCGCAACTCTACCCACGCAAGCAGACCAAACCACCCGATAAGCAACCACTGACCGCAGAAGAAACCAGTCGCCTGATGGACGCCCTGTCAGGTGACAAAAAAACCATCGCCATGCTCTATGCATATTGTGGGCTCAGACGCGATGAAGCCTTAACATTGACCCGTGCCCAGGTTGATTTGGATCGCAAGCTGCTGCACATAAGAGGGAAGGGCGACAAACCCCGCTTAGTGCCAATCGTTTCCGATGCCCTGCAACAGCAATTAAAAACCGCTTGCAGAGGAAAACAACGCACTGATATCCTGTTTGTCAGCTCAAAAAGCCCGGAAGATAAACCACAACCATATAAAAACATAAAAAAAGCCCTCAAGGGGGCAGCCAAGAGAGCCGGAATAGAAAAACCAGTTTACAATCATTTATTAAGACATAGCGCTGCTACCAATGCCGTTGTTGCCAGGGTGAATATCAGAGCCTTACAAACAATTCTCGGCCATAGCGACATCAGAACCACAGAACTCTACACCCACATGGCCGCTGAAATCATCACATCTGAAGCCCAGAAAATGGCTGGGTTACACAACACTGCTACCAGCAACAACGACAGCATGAAAAACATGTCTGAAATGTCTGAAACCAAAAAACAGAAAAACAGCAATGTAATTCAACTAGTTAGGAAGTCGACACGATAACTGGGGGTCAAGGGGCCGGAAGTTCAAATCTTCTCATCCCGACCATTATAAAAAAGCCGACTCTGGTAAATCTGGAGTCGGCTTTTTTGTTACCTACATCTATCGTAGAGGCGATTCATGAATTGTCCCTTTTATCGTAAGATATAGACAGGCAGATTTATTTCCCCATCCGCCGCTTGGTATGTCGGGTCGGCAGTGCGTTCCACGGATCGTCCGGCCAGGGATGTTTCGGGTAACGTCCTCTCATCTCTTTTTTAACCTCCGGATAAACCTCGTCCCAGAAGGTTCGTAAGTCCTGAGTGACCTGTAGCGGTCGGCCGGCAGGGGAGAGCAGGTGAAGCTGAACCGGGATTTTCCCGCCGCCGATTCGTGGGGTATCGGCCGCTCCGAACATCTCCTGTAACTTGACGGCAAGAATTGGCGTGGTGTCCAACCCATATTGAATTCTGAGGTTGGATCCACTTGCGACTTTCAGCCGTTCAGGTGTCAATTTATCGAGCCGTCGCAGCTGCTGCCAATCAAAGATCGATTGCAGGGCAACCAGCAGATCAATCCTTTTTAGGTCGTCATTGCTTTTCACATTGCTGATAAATGGTAAGAGCCAGCACTCTATATTTATCAGTAGCTTGTCATGAATAAGTTCAGGCCAATTCTCATCTGGATAAGCCCTTCTGATCAGTGCGACCCTGGCACAGAAAGTCTCTACTGCTGGAGTCCAGTTCAGCAGTCCCAGCCCTTTCGTTCGCAGAATATCCAGAATGACCTCTGTTGCTTCTGCCCCTGAGGCGGAAGCCGGTTTCTCTACAAGATTCAATTTGCCGAACCGCTGCACTTTGCGGGCGAGAATGCGACCATCCCGGTCATCCCAGAAAACCTCTTTCTGCCATGGGCAGTCGGGATAGAGGGCGAGAATCTCAGCCAGCTCTACTGCGGTCGCCTGAACAATTTGTCCTTCTTGTCCCCGTTTGCCGGTGAGTTCCGTTGCCACTAGAAATTTTTTATCAGCGAGGGGTGAATTTTTCATCAGCTGGCCGCCGCGACCGGAGACAAACAGATAGCGATTGTTTTCACCGTTGCGCAGACGTCCAATCCGATCTGGAAAGGCGCAGGCCAGAAGTTGGCCAATCAGTAACCGATTGTTGCCGGGGAGTTTATTCATGGGCTGCAGTTGGTAACGCTTGCGCCAGTATGCAGATGCTTGTTCGATATTCTGGTATTCCTCAAGTCGTCCCTGTTTGCGTCCTGTCCAGAGGGCTTCCAACCGGGTTTGTAACTCCTGATGATTATGTCGATCCGGTTCGGACAACAGCGCAACCAGGTCACAAGCCAACGGCAAACAATTGAGTTGTTCTGCCGCCAGGAACAGGCGACCCAAACGTGGGTGGGTCGGAAGCGTGGCCAGGGTTTTTCCGAGAGGCGTCATTTGTTCTGAGCTGTTGAGCGCACCGAGAAGTTGTAATAATTGGCGCCCGGCAGCTAAGCCACCGGTCGGTGGCGGATCAAGCCAGCTCAGTTCCAACGGATTGGTACAGCCCCAGTTGGTCAGTTCCAGCACCAGCGGAGCCAGATCGGCGTTGCGGATTTCCGGCGGGGAGAAAGGGAGCAGACTGCCGTGGACTCCTTGACTCCAAAGTCGGTAACAGATACCAGAAGAGAGTCGCCCCGCGCGGCCAGTCCGTTGTTCAGCGCTGGCTTGAGAGATGCGCACCTTTTCGAGACGAGTCAGGCCGCTAGCAGGGTCGAAGCGGGGTTGACGGGCATAGCCGCTATCAATCACCACGCGAACACCTTCAATCGTCAGACTGGTTTCGGCGATATTGGTTGCCAGAACCACCTTCCTGCGGTTCCCAACTTTGATTGCCTTTTCCTGATCGGGGTAGGGGAGTGCGCCGTACAATGGGCGGATATCGATTTTATCCAGATCCATAAGCAACTGCCGACAACGGTTGATTTCACCAGCACCCGGAAGAAATACCAGAATATCACCTTCGGTCTCACGCAAAGCCCGGTGGATAGCTGCGGTTGCCCCTTCGACCAGGTTGTCGTTCTCTTGCGCGGCATAGTGAGTCGTTACCGGGTAGGTGCGCCCTGCACTGGTGAGCAGTGGAGCATCCAGAAGTTTGGCCAAAGGAGCGCCGTCAAGAGTTGCCGACATGATGAGGATTTTCAGGTCTTCACGCAGACCCTGCTGGGCGTCATGACACAGCGCCAGAACCAGATCGCTGTTCAGGTTGCGTTCGTGAAATTCATCAAAAATGATCAGGCCGACACCTTCCAGCTCCGGGTTTGACTGCAAGCGTCGCGTCAAAATCCCTTCAGTCACCACTTCAATCCTGGTCTGTTTCGAGACCTGCCGCTGATAGCGGATCGTGTAGCCAATGGTTTTGCCAACTTGTTCTCCACGTAGCTTTGACATATAGCGGGCGGCATTGGTTGCTGCCAGCCGTCGCGGTTCCAACACCAGTATTTTTTGCCCCTGCAACCAATTTTCATCCAGCAATGCCAGAGGAACCTGAGTGGTTTTTCCCGCACCGGGTGGAGCTTGCAGAATCACCGTCTGGTGAGCGGCAAGAGTGGTCTTTAACTGGGGAAGAATGTCGTAAATAGGTAGATTCATGAGTTCAGATCGATAGATAATTGATGGCGTTGCAAAAAATCCGCCCCACGGCGTTGCAGCGGCTTTTCAAAACCTCGACATACCCTATGTATGCCTTCGTCCTTGAAAAACTACTACGCCTTGTTGGACGAAATTTTTGCTTAGCCAGCTAATTTGTTTTTGCGAGTGCATCATGATTGATAAAGCTAAATTGTGTGAAGAACGATAGCAACCACCATAACTCATAACTCAGCATTCATCACTTGTAATTCATAATTGCTTTCCTTTTCTCAGTTTACTACCATTGCTAGCAAAATTAACGAGGTGCCGTCATGACAAAACGAAATCAGATAAATGTCACTCTGGAGGATTCAGAATTCTGTGATATTAATGAATACTGCCGGGTTCACGGCTTGACCCCTCAGCGGATTTTGAAGGCTTGAGCAAGAAAGTTTATCGAGGCAGATATTTTGGAACGCAAGGCTGATATGCAGTATCATATCCCCCCTATACAATAGGGGGAAAGCGAGCCCCGCGAGCAGGGGGGTGCTTTAGGAGAGCAATGAAAACCTACACACATAATCTGATTCCCCGCGCCCGGGAAATGCGTACAAATATGACGGAACCGGAAAAACGGATCTGGTATCAGTGTTTGAAGCAGGTGCCAGTGCGGTTTCGGCGACAACGTCCATTCGGTTCCTATATTGTCGATTTCTACTGTGCTGCCCATAAATTGGTTATTGAGATTGATGGTGATAGTCATGCTTCAGCTGGCACACAAGAATATGATGCAGAGCGGACAGCTTTCCTCCAGGGGCTTGGTTTACGGGTGGTTCGGTTTAGTAACCGTGAAGTCATGGAGAATCTGGATGGGGTGTATGAACGGGTGGTGGAGGAACTGAGCCCGACCATGACCCCCCTTTGATTCCCCCCTACTTTGCAAGGGGGATGA
>JASFYS010000109.1:0-10371 GCA_045047095.1 Desulfuromusa sp.
GTTTTTCATGATGTCCTCCGTCTCTATGTTAAGTCTCTTTTTTGTTTTCCTAATGACCTGATATAAAGCAGTGTCCGTGCCAAGTTTTAAAAATAAAATTTGAAATAATTCATAACTATCTAGAATAGCTAGATAAATTAAATATTCGACCTGCTGAAAACTACCCTGTCCCCCGAAACAGCTGTATAAAGAAGAAATACATAAGAAGGAAGAAAAATACCACCCCGTTCCGCAGAAAAACATCTAACTATATGAGATAAAAGGATATTCAGAGAAGGCATAGAATGTATATATTTTTATTTCTGCAGATATATTTTTTATGCATGGGGAGAAACAGATTATGGGTCGGAAAAAACTGCTAATTCAGTAAAAATAAACTCATGGAATATCATCAAATCACAGGCAAACATTAACGGGGTACCAATAAATACAGAATCAAGTATAATCTCCGTACTACTCGCACCACCAAATGACTAAGTTCGGAGGAGGAAAAAATGAAATCTATTCTAACTATTTTCGTAGTTTTTTTGGTTGTCTGCACAAGCGGGATTTCATCTGCCTACGTTATTGATCACAACTCTACCAACATCTCCCAAATACCTGAATCAGCCATCAATGCAGCAAAAACAACTCTCCACATCGCCTATGGTCATACCTCTCATGGCAGCCAATTAACCACGGGCATGACCGGGCTGGTAGCTTTTGCCAATGGTGGTGGACTCGGTCTGGCTTTACCACACGATATTTTTGCCTATAACAATGGCGGCACAGGTGGAGCCCTTGATCTCCACGATTATGCTATGGGTGGAGATTGTGGCTACTATCCGCAGTGGGTCAATAACACCCGCAATTATCTGACATCTCATCCTGATACCAATGTGATTATCTGGTCATGGTGTGGTCAGGTCAGCGGGAAAACCGAACAATCCATGATTGATACCTATCTGGCGCCAATGACGCAACTGGAACTCGATTATCCAAACGTCACTTTTGTTTATATGACAGGTCACAGCGATGGCAGTGGTGAATCGGGGAATCTCCATTTACGTAACCAACAGATCAGAGATTACTGCATTGCTAACAATAAAGTTCTATACGATTTTTATGATATTGAGACCTATGACCCTGATAACAATTATTATGGAGACAAGCTGGTTAACGATGGCTGCAATTATGATTCTGATAATAATGGTTCACGTGACGCTAACTGGGCAACCGCATGGCAGAATTCTCACACTGAAGGGGTCGATTGGTATAGCTGTTCTTCTGCCCACAGTGAACCCCTGAACGCCAACAGAAAAGCCTATGCTGCCTGGTGGTTATGGGCTCGCATCGCAGGATGGAGTGGTAGCACGGGAGCAGATACCGAAGATCCTACGATTCCGCAAAACCTGAATGCAGTGGCATCCTCACACTCCCAGATTAATCTTACATGGAACACATCTACAGACAATGTTGCCGTCACTGGCTACAGAATTTATCGGGACGGCAGTGAAATTGCTACCACAGCGGCTCCGGCTTACAATAATACAGGGTTGACCGCCTCATCGACCCATAGTTACACCGTATTGGCTTACGATGCGGCGGGAAATGAAAGTGCTCAGTCAGGTTCTGCCAGTGCGACAACACTTCCGACTGGTGGAGATACCGAAGCCCCAACAGTGCCACAAAATCTGGATGCCACAATAATATCAGCGACGGCCATCGATCTTTCCTGGGATGCCTCTACAGACAATACTGCCGTGACCGGTTATAAAATATTCAGGAACGGAACTGAAATAGCTAACTCAACGACAACAACTTACAGAAATAACGGCCTGACCGCTTCAACAACCTACACCTACAGAATCTCGGCTTATGATACAGCAGGAAATCTGAGTGCTCAATCTTCAGCAGCGACTTCAACTACCCCTGCGGCCCCAGACACTGAAGCTCCAACGATCCCACAGGATTTAAACGCCAATGTGATCTCGGCAAACGTGGTCGATCTTTCATGGGATGATTCTTCGGATAATACCGCTGTGATCGGCTACAGAGTTTACTATAAGCAAGGAAACATGAATTCCCCTCTGGATGGCACTGGTGCAACGGAAGGTTCATCTCCAATCGATGTCGGTGATGTCATCACAACATCTGTGAGTGGATTGGATAGGGATACTGTCTATTATTTTGCTGTCACCGCTTATGATGCCGCCGGGAACGAAAGTCAGTATTCCACTATTGTCAGTAACCAATGGATGCCGGAACTGCTCACCCCTTTAAACGGTGCGGTCGATGTTTCTACTACCTCCGCGGTTCGCTTTCAATGGAGTGATGACGCAGAACAAATGAATGTGACCTACACCCTTTATTACAGTACCGATCCGGAGCTGGGTGCGGTACTCGTCCCTTCCGGGAACAGTACCCAATCCTCACCATGGAACGGAACCGTTCCTGTTACAACCACCCTGTTCGCACTGTCTCTACTATTTTTGTTGTCAGCACCAAAAACCGGGATTCGCTACAAATACATACTTTTGACGCTCAGTGCAGCGATTGTCCTGACAGCTTGTGGTGGCAGCGGCGGTTCTTCATCTGGCGGAGGATCACATAGTGCTGCCACGGTCTCAGTCGACGCGGGTACCGATGACTATCATTCAGCTTTCGATCTGGATGAAGGAACAACATATTACTGGCGGGTTATAGCAACGGACACCAATGATTCCTCGGTGACTTACACCAGCGAAACCTATCACTTTACAACAGATTGATTACTGGCACTCATACCAGACGAACGCAATAGAAAGGGCAGCCAATTGGCTGCCCTTTCTATTACAAGCATGAGGTTGCGCTTAGATCTATCTAAAGCACCTCAGCCATCTGCTCTGCGATAGAGAACAAACCAAATAGACCGCCAGTATGAAGAAAGATAATTCGCGGTCCAAAACAATCAGGGTTCTTCTTCAGTTCAGAAATCATCGCATAGTAGGCTTTACCGGTATAAACCGGATCGAGAACTACCCCTTCAAGGCGCGCCAGATCTCTGATAGCTTCCAGCTCCTGAGGTTGTGATAAAGCATAGCCTTTACCGACATAGCCATCCAGAATTTCAATATCCGCCTTCGTGGCAAGGGGTTGGTCAAGATATTTATCCTGGAAATCATCAATAATGTTGCCGATCACTGTCTGAAAATAATCTCTGTCATCGCAGACATTGACTCCAACCGTACGAAAACCAGCAGCAAATAATTTATTTCCCAGCACCAGCCCGGCGGTTGTTCCTCCCGAACCAACGGCAGAAACAATCGTTGTTGATGCAGATTCGGTATCATCCAACTGCTCCACATCATTCACCAGTTCCTCAACCGCGGATACATACCCCCAGGCACCTAGAGCATTCGAGCCCCCTTCGGGGATGATATAAGGACAAGCACCCGCAGCAACAAGTTTCTCTGCCTGCCAGGCAAAATATTGATCCCGCTGTTGATATTGTTCTGGCGTAATCCAGATAATTGTTGCCCCGGCCAGACGGTCAAGCAAAATATTGGCCTCGGGAGCAGGGGGTTGATCGGGGTTGGGGGTGCGCAACAACAAAACCGACTTAAGTCCAAGGCGTTTCGCTGCAAAAGCGGTTGCTCGGCAATGATTTGACTGCGCTCCGCCACAGGTAATCACGGTATCTGCGCCCAGTTTCAAAGCATGCTGAAGGATAAATTCCAGTTTCCGAACTTTGTTCCCCGATAATTCCGTGCCAGTGTAATCATCCCGCTTAAAATAGATTTCAACCCCAAACTTATTGCTTAATCGCTCCATTTTTTCCAATGGGGTCGGTGTCTGTGCGAGTCGAACTCGCTCCGGGTATTGAAATGATATGGGTTGTGACATTGTTCAACCTCCAATAATTTATGCAATGGTGATAAATTCTCTCAAATCCGAATCGAGTATGCTTTTGAGCTCAGTAAAATTATCTTCTTCCGTTTCTGTAAACAGGAAACCGAAGACCGGATACTGCTGAAAATCAATTTCCCTCAACTCTAACGGCTTCCTGAACTTTGAAAGGAGCTTGTCATAATCAAACGACGTGATTTTATCAATCTCGATACCAGTTGAATTATCCAACACAACAACACAGAAGAGTTTTCCCTCTTTCCCCTGAAGAAGTTGCGCCCAATCGGGTTTCTTTTGTCTGTAATAGTACAGATAAGGATTAAATCCGTAGGCGAGAAAAGAAATATCCGCTGTCGTACACCACCCCCCGAAACGCATTGGATTTACCTCTATCGGCAATAACGTTCCATCACTATCGCGTCTCAATTCAATATGAACCGGAAAGTTTTTCACGTCAGCCAAACGACCAATTTTATCGGCAAATTCTGTAAATTCAGTCAGATTTTTTTCGATGATATCTTTGGACGAAACGTACACTCTGTCGCTGACATCAGCGTCTGAAGAAAAAACATGCTTCAGGATACCCAGAACCACCGCTTCACCAGCTGCATTATAATAGACATCAACCGCAAACTCTTCGCCATTGATGCACTGCTCAATAATAAACGAGCGTGTATCCAGCACAGAGTCGGGATACAGACCTTTGATTTGCTCAATTTCCGTGGCGATTGAAGCAATTGCGGCAATCCACTCCGCATAGTTTGCAACCCTATAAACCCCCATACTCATAAAACCAATGGCTGGTTTGATAATAAACGGGAGTGGTAATTGCTCAAATTGAACATTTTTCAGATCACTGAGACTGACACCCTGAAAGTAAAATTCTGGAAAGATCGACCTTGTCAGCTGCCGGAACTTCAGCTTATCCTTAAATAATTCAATTTTTTCGGGAAGATCACTAAAATGGAGATGTTCTGATATCCAACCAATTGCATTTTCAGAGGTTGTATAGATGGGGAGATTTTCACTCTCTCGCACCATTTCAATTGCGCTGGCTTCACTGATCACGGTTGTGCCATCATAAAGATCCAGCTGTTTGGCTGCTGCGGTTCCAACGACTGGAATATCATTGTCCCGAACAGTCTGTTTGAAAAAATCTGAAACATAGGGCTTATCGACTAAAAACATTATTTTTCTATGCCTTCTCTGGCTTCTACACCAATCTGATAATAGTGCTTGATTTCCTTCATTTCTGTCACCAGATCGGCCGCTTCAATAATCCGTGGATCAGCCTTTCTCCCGGTAATGATCAGCTCAACCCCATCAGGCTTATCCCGGATAAAATCGAGCAGATCATCGACACTGAAGAGATTATAATAAGTCGCAATATTGGCCTCATCAAGAATGATCACCTGGTACTCACCTGAAAGCATCATTTCTTTGGCTTCTTTCAGACCATCTTGCGCCGCGCTGATATCTTCTTCCTCAGGGCTTTTGTAGATAAAACAATCTCTTCCATACTGTTTCAAGGTGATATTTGAAAGTTCGGAGATGCTGTTCAGTTCACTGTATTTCATCCCTTTGACAAACTGGGCAATATAAACTTTAAGGCCAGCTCCGGTTGCTCGCAAAGCAAGCCCCAGAGCTGCGGTTGTCTTCCCTTTGCCATCACCGGTATAAACCTGAACGTATCCTTTCATATTTGGTCCTTTTCTAATAAAAACAACTTCAGTAAAAGGATTGTCCCGTACGGAGGCTATCCCTGGCTTTTGCGGTGCGACCCAATGCCGTCTCACACCCCGTAAACCCGGGACAGCCCCCGGTGAAGCTGGGGGCTGTCCCGGGTTTGCGGGGTGCATTGAATAATAGCTACTCAACCACCCGTGCCCGAACAACTTGCCCCCGAACCTTTTCCAGGCTGTCAAACGGCCCAATTCCGGTTGATATAGTTCGCGACTGCCGCGAAGCGAGACGACCGGGGAGCTGTGATTGAACGTTTCGAACCTTCCCCTTGGCATCCAGAAACTGCACGACAAAGCTGACATTATCAACTGTTTGCCGGGTTCGATTATTAATCTGAACCAGCAAATAGTTACTGCGATCGCGCCCTAATCTCAATTGTAGATATTTGTGAGGGTTATCTGGCAGATCAAGCCGGATCAGCGAGCGATTAGCGGCCTTGCCCGCTTCAGAGTTAGAACCAGCGGCGGCAGTAAAATATTTTTTAGCAGCAACAACATTTCCTCCATTCAGAGACAAATGACCCAGAGCATTCATCGCTGGAGCTGTGGGGAGAAATTTAATACTTCTCTTCAGATCGGCTTCCCCCTGAGCTGTCTCATGCAACTTCAACCGTGCCAGACCCCGTTGTAAATAGTAATGGAAATATTCGCTATCATGCTGCAAAGCACGATCATAATTGGTCACAGCATCACGATAGCGTTGTTGTTTCAGGCGAACGTCACCACGTAACGAATGAAACAGAGCTTCCCGCGGTTGCATTTTTAAGGCATTATTTGCAAATCTGAGAGCACGATCGGTATCGCCATCATGCAGCGCTTTACGTCCTGCATCAAAAGCCTTGTAGGCCTCCCGATCCCGCAGTAATGGAGCAATAGCCTTCTGGTAACGCTCCCGGCCAATTTCTCCCCCCGGTGGCAGATTGGCTGCGGTGATGCGATTAGCGTCAACCCGTTCCTGTGATGGGGGATGGCTGGCAAACAACCCGCTGAGCCAGTTGGCATCACCGGCTTGAGATAAGCGGACAAAAGTCTGTTGCAGTTTGATTGCCGCACGCGGATCATAACCAGCTCTAGACATGTATTTCATCCCATAAAAATCGGCTTCACTTTCAGCATTTCGACTATATTTTTGCGTGAGCAACTGCGCCGCAATCCCGGCACCACCAATCGCCAATCCTGAATATTCGCTATTTTGTGATGCGATTCCAGCAGCCATAATCGCCCCCTGTAACATCATCCCCCGCTCCATCCCTTTGGCACCGTGGCGAGCCGCCGCATGAACAATTTCATGACCGAGGACAGCGGCAAGCTCTGCTTCACTCTTTAGCTCAACCAGCAAGCCACGATTAACAACTATTTTTCCTCCCGGCAACGCCCAGGCGTTGGGAGTGGAATCGTTGATGACATTAAACTCATACGGAAGTTTTCGATCACTCACCGCCGCCAGACGTTGTCCGACACGCTTGACATAGGCAACAATCTGCGGTGAAGTGTTGTAATCTCCCCCCTGCATCTGCCGACTGGGAAGATATTGCTTGTTACCGATATTGATCTCAGTCGCTTCCGAGACAAATGCCAACTCATTTTTCCCGGTAACCGGATTGACAGCACAACCAACTAGAAAGACCAGCAGAGTGCAACCGATCAAAAATATTTTTTCCCCCATATTTTTCTCCATTATCTTTATAATCAGTATTGAACCATCATTTGAGAATATCACATTTTAACGGAAAAAGAGGTGTCCATGAAATATCAACTCCCATTTACTCTGATTATTTTTTCCCTGCTGGTCTCTACCACTTTCGCAAAACCAACAGAAGTTACCCTCTACCCTACGGGTGCAACGGTTACCGAGCAGGCAACTATTTCGCCCGGGGTCAATCAGGTGGCATTATTGCTGCCAAATGTAGCAATTCCGGAATCCCTGAAGTTAGCATTACCAACGGCACCGAACCAGAAAATCACGGGGGTTGAATTTGAATCAATATTACCAGAGGCCTCTGATTTTAAGGAATTGAAGGAGCTGATCTCTCGCCTTGAACAAGAAATCAACGCTGTTGATGACCAGATCGAATCACGAACGCTAGCTCTCAATTATTGGAAGAATCAGCAGGATCTCCCCGTCAAAACTCTTGCTGATGCACGGGAAATGGGGGAAATAATTCGTGATGAAAGCATCACCCTGTTGCAAGGGTCTACCCAACTGCGACAGCAAAAAACCAAACTGCAAAAGCAGCTCAAAGAAGCCCGTAACCAGCTACAGCAGAAAACCGGCAATAACCAACGGAGCTGGCAGGTTCAGGTCAGGCTTTCCCAACCGACCACAACGGATGTGAAACTTGTTTATTCTTACCGCATCCGTCGTGCTGGCTGGCAATCCAGTTATAGCCTGAACGCCCTTCCCGATCAGAATAAAATCGAATGGGTCTGGACAGCTAAAATCATGCAGCAGACCGGTCTCGACTGGACAGGAGTAAATTTGAAAATTGCCACTGCCGAACCGGTTTTCACCCTGACTCCGCCTGAAATCAGACCCTGGGAAATTCGTGAAGAGCAGGTTTTACGAGCCCGTAGCAACATGAAAGTGATGGCCATAACGATGTCGCAAGAAATGGCCATGGATGCAGCACCGGCAATGGCAGCTCCGCCAATTCCACCAAGGGTCGAAGGGCAACTCTTCGACATTTACGATCTTGGAAGAGCAAACGTTGCATCGGGTAAAGAGTCGCGCATTAAAATCAGGGAAGGCCTCTGGAATGCTGAATTTTCCTATTTGACTCGACCTTTAATGTCAGAGCAGGTTTTCCTGGAAGCGAATTTTGATTTGACCAAGGATTTCATACCCTTGCCAGCGGGGATGGCTTCAATTCAGGTGGACGGTGTTCATGTTGGGCAACGCAGGTTCTCCCTGCATAAAAAGCAGAATGTAGCGATGAGTTTTGGCAGTGATCCAGGAATTGTTGTTGATGTTAAAACGGATCATGTTGCTGGCGAAAAAGGGTTGCTTGCCAGAAAGAATACCTACAACTGGAACTGGAAAGTCAGCGTGATGAATCATAAAAACTTTACCGTTGATCTGAGAGTCGAAGATTCTTACCCTCACTCCGGGCATGAGAAAATCATTTTAAAAGAGACATTCTCTCCACCGCTGCCGACTCGGAAGAAAGATCAGCTGATTTGGAATCTTACAATTCCTCCACAAGGGAAGCAGCAGCTTAACTATGGTTATCAAGTGACATATCCTGAAAATATGCCAGTTTCTCTGGGACGCTAACCACTACACCCCCCTCAATCCCCCCTATTTCATAGGGGGGAAGCGAACGAAGTGAGCAGGGGGGTTGTGGGTTTTGTATACCCTACACATGGCTTCCCAATATGATAACTTTTGAATTGAATCGGCCAGGATCATATAATAAAACCTGCATTTAAATAGTTTTGAAAATATAAATATACTAAACCACCAAGCACTGAAAGTGCATGGGTTTGAATCGGGACTGAAAGTCCCCTTAAAAGCAAAAACTACTTCAATCGTCATCCTCGCGAAAGCGGGGATCCATAACTGGCAGCAACCGCTGGATTCCCGCATTCGCGGGAATGACGAAAGTGAGTAGCAACTGAAAGTCTTGGACTAACGTGGTGGAACAATAAAACTTGCTGCTGGAAAGACAATCAACTATACTTATCATCAGATGATAACAAAAGAGAGGGGATTATCCGTTGGCCGTTTTTGATCTTGAAACCCTTCTCAATCTGAATGGCTAAATTTTTCCGATGGAAAATGGCTATTGGACAAAATTTGAAGCATATCAAATAGAGTCAAGTAAACACCTTCCTCATGGAATCAGCTATAGCTTGACGTTTCACGATAAAAACAATAGATGGATCATTGGCTTTGACAATGCTCATGCTATCAAGCCAAGAAGAAAAAAGTATAGCGCAAGAAAAGTGACATGGGATCATAAGCACCAGCTGGAAAAAGTTTTTCCTTACGAATTTGAATCAGCCGGCCAGCTTCTTGAAGATTTCTGGGAAGCAGTCGAGATATATTTAGGGGAAGGTCATGCCTAGAAACGTCATTAAAATTGGTATCATGTCCAGAGAAGATTACAAACAAAGAACTATTGCAATTGCCAAAGGAACATACCCTCTCAAGGAGAATGAACCGAAAGTCTGGTTTGAGTCTCTTCAATCCATGGCTCAGATTCTAAACAGTGAAAACCAACGGTTACTCCAACTGATTATGGATGAGCAGCCACAATCGCTTAAAGAGCTTGAAAATTTGACTGGAAGATCATCCAGCAACCTTTCCAGAACCCTGAAAACGATGGCTCGTTACGGAATTATAGAGCTAAAGAAAAACAACCGCCGTATAGTTCCCAAAGTCAAAGCATCGGACTTCCAAGTCGAGTTTGGAATTAAACAGCAACAGATTCACTAAATGACCTGCAACAAGTTGCAGAGAACAATAATAAAAAGGGCAGCCAATTGGCTGCCCTTTTTATTCCAGCGGGGACAGAATTCAATTCTGACCCCGGTTTGTTTTTTTCTATCTTAGTTCTTTGCAGCAGCAGTCTTGCGGGTTCCCTGAACAGCAGCTTTGGTCATACCGAACAGGGTCAATACCGCTGGAACCAGTTGAGCAACAATTAACAGCGCACAGAAGCCAACAAACAGAAGAACCAGGATGCCACTGTTATAGGTTTGGGCGGTATCGATAGCAAATGCAGGGACAGCGAAGAGGCTCAGGGTCAGAGTAGTGATG
>JASFYS010000110.1:0-22460 GCA_045047095.1 Desulfuromusa sp.
AATTTGGTCACCTACCGGGACTTTTAATAGCGGGCGTCAGCAAATTCAACCCAGCCGCCGGCTTCTACCAGGGCTTTGTCAAACTGGCTGATCTCAAAACTAAAATCCTTCTTCAGATCGCCCGCCTGTGCTGTAAGTTTCTGTTTATCAAGATCAACAGCAACGGTCACCTGACCCGCCTGCTGTAACGCCATCAGTTCATCAATATCAGCTTTGGGTAATTCAATCGCCAACATCCCGCAATTAAACATATTCTGGCGGAAAATCCGGGCGTAGCTTTCAGCAATGACGGTATGAACATCATTGACTTCAAAAACCCAGGGAGCATGTTCACGCGAAGAACCGCAACCAAAGTTTTCACGGGTTACAACCACTGTGGCATTTTTCAACTCAGCCCCATTGGGGTCAAACCCATCAAGTTTAAGATCTTCAAGGATATACGGTTTAAGGGCATCTTTGGTGACTTCTGTAAGATACTTAGCCGGGATAATTTCGTCGGTATTGATATCGGATCGATCAAGAAAGATTGCCGATCCACCAAATATTTTCTGCATTCTTTGACTCCTGATCGTTAGAGGGTTGCAGCGTCGGTAATCACGCCGGTCAATGCTGTTGCAGCGGCCGAAGCGGGACTCATCAGGTGAACCATCCCCCCCTTGCCCATCCGCCCGTTAAAGTTACGGTTGGTCGTCGAAGCCGCAACCTCCCCTTCGGCCAAAACACCATTACTCATTCCCAGGCAAGCACCACAGGTTGGATTGGTCACACAAAAACCAGCTTCCATAAAGATCTGGATAATTCCTTCTGCCAGAGCATCCTGAAAAACTTTCGGAGTTGCCGGTGAAACAATCCCACGCACCGAATTGGCAATCGTCTTCCCTTTCAGAATTTCGGCTGCCTGGCGTAAATCCTCAAGCCGGCCATTGGTACAACTACCAATATAGACTTGGTCAACCGGGGTTCCCTGCATCTCTTTGACCGACTTGACACAATCGGGCTTAAAGCCGAAAGTCACCTGTGGATCCAGGCTGGAAACATCAATATCAAGAGTTGAAGCATAAATAGCATCATCATCAGAAACCCATTGCTGGTAATCAGCCAATGCCGCCTCTTTGGTGGAAAACTCGTCCTGAATAAACTCCCAGAGATATTCAACCGTCGTCATATCGGGCATGCAGACACCGGAGGTTCCACCCGCTTCAACCGCCATATTGCACAGCGTCATCCGTGCTTCCATACTCATCTGCTCGACAATCGGACCGCGAAATTCAATCACCCGGTCGGTTGCTCCATTGACCCCCAGCTGGGAAATCACATGAAGAATCACATCTTTGGCATAGACACCTTCTGCAAGAGTCCCGTTAAGATTGATCCTGATTGTTGCCGGCTCGCGAAAAGCACACACCCCCTTAAGGATGCCGACTTCAAGATCAGTTGTTCCGACACCGGCAGCAAACGCACCAAATGCCCCATGGGTACAGGTGTGGCTGTCACCCATGATGACGGTAAAACCTGGACGGATATACCCCTTTTCAGGGAAGATTGCATGGCAGACACCATTACGACCAATATCAAAGAAATCAGGAATTTCATGTCGCCGTGCCCAGTCCCGTAGAATCTTTGCCTGGGTAGCGGTTTTAGTGTCTTTGGAGGGGGTGACATGGTCGATGACGACCTTTAATTTATTCCGGTCAAAAACCCGGTCTTTCTCACGCCAGATCAAATCGGCAATCGCTACCGGAGTCGTTATTTCGTGACAGAGAACGCGATCCAGATTAAGGATTTTTGTCCCCTGAAACGGTTCATCACGCAAATGACTATCAAATATTTTTTCTGCTAATGTTTTACCCATACGTACTCCTGTAGGTTCTATGTAATTGTTAGCCAGATGGGCTCGTGACGCCCATGGCAAGGGTGCTTGTTGCCAGGGATGGCAACAACAAGCCCCATGGATGGGTTCAATGCGTCCCTTGTAATGGGCGTTGCGAACCCATCACACATACTGAATAACAGCTACAATCAGATACTGGTGTGGGAACGTTTTTCAGCAACAGCAAGTTTATTCAATGCATTGATATAGGCTTTGGCACTGGCGACAAGGATATCGGGATGTGCCCCCTGACCGAGAACTTCTCGCCCTTCTGTCGACTGCAAGCGAACACTACACTCGCCCTGTGCATCAGTTCCGCCAGTAATTGCACCGACTGAAAAGTTAAGTAAGGTTGCTTTGCTTTTAGCCAATTTTTTGATCGCCTTAAAAACCGCATCAACTGGACCATCACCAATAACGGCAATTTTCCTGATCTTTCCCTTCACCTCCATGGCAACGGTGGCCGTCGGGGTGGCAAATGAACCGGAACTGACATTCATTTGCTCCAACTTGTACGTTTCAGGAACCCGTAAAATCTCATCGGCAACAATCGCATCAAGGTCTTCGTCAAAAATCTCTTTTTTCAGATCAGCAAGAGTCTTAAAACGGACAAAAGCCTTTTGGATCTCTTCTTTGGAAAGGTCATAACCAAGCTGTTTCAGGCGATCAATAAAAGCATGGCGACCGGAGTGTTTACCGAGAACCAGTTTGTTCTGATTTAATCCAACCGACTCGGGAGTCATGATTTCGTAAGTCGATTTATCCATCATGACACCATGCTGATGGATCCCTGCCTCATGGGCAAAAGCATTGATTCCAACAATTGCTTTGTTTGGCTGAACATGGATCCCGGTAATAGTTGAAAGCAGCTTGCTTGATGGGGTGATTTGCTCGGTCACAACGTTGGTCGTAAAAGGAAGAATATCGTGGCGAGTCCGCAGGGTCATAACTGCCTCTTCAAGGGAACAGTTTCCCGCTCGCTCGCCGATACCGTTGATTGTGCACTCAAGTTGCCGGGCTCCGGCTTGAACTGCAGCTAAAGAGTTAGCGACTGACAAACCTAAATCATTGTGGCAATGAACCGAAATTATCGCTTGTCCAATATTGCTGACATTCGTTTTAAGATAACTGATGATATCAAAATACTCGGATGGGATTGTATAGCCAACAGTATCGGGGATATTGACCGTCGTAGCACCTGCCTCTATGACTGCTTTGATCACTTTAGCAAGGAAAGGTAATTGGGTTCGTACCGCGTCCTCAGCAGAAAATTCGACATTGGGAGTGTAACCTGCAGCAAGGGTTACTGCTGCTACTGCGGCATCCAGAACCTCCTGCCCACTCATTTTCAGCTTATATTTCATATGAATATCACTGGTCGCAATAAAGGTATGAATTCGTCCGCGATCTCCAGCATATTTCAATGCATCCCAGGCACGATCAATATCCAACTTACTCGACCGTGAAAGCCCGGCAATTTGTGGCCCTTTAATCGTCTGGGCAATTTTTTTAACGGCCTCATAATCGCCATCTGATGCAATTGGAAATCCGGCTTCAATAACATCAACATTCAAACGCTCAAGTTGATGGGCGATCCGCAGTTTTTCTTCAATATTCATACTTGCACCTGGAGATTGTTCGCCATCACGCAAAGTTGTATCAAAAATAATAATGTTTTCTTTTTGACTCATATCAGACTCCTTGAAAGGTTATCCCGATTGCTCCGAACCGGGGCAGTTCGTTTTGACTTCTTTATTTTGAGATTTCTTAACGCTTAAGTCACCTAGGTCAGATTCCACTCAGAACCACCCCCTTTCTTAAACCTCCACCGTTTACTCACAGCTACAGGTCAATAAAAAAGCCCCTGTCTATAAAATAGACAGGGGCGAAAGTTTTAACTCCGCGGTACCACCCTGATTCATCCGCCTTTAATAAAAAGCGAACCTTCTTTCCCCCTTCACGCAGGGTCACGACAGAAACTAACCTTTATGCGGCTTCATCCCTGTAGCTCCAAGGCGAGTTCAACGTCTTTTTGTACCAGCTCCCAGCAAATACTGGCTCTCTCAAACAAAAAAGTACGCCTACTACTCCTCTTCAATGCTTTTGTATAGCTGCAGATTCAACATAAAACACACAATCAAGTCAAGTTATTTTATATTCAGTCATGCTGAATTTCAATTTCAACACTCAATATCTATGCTTCTGTCGAGATCTGCTTCTTTTCCTTCCGGTTCTTTCTCCACCCCCAAAAAGAGACTATTGGCCCAGATACCATATATGCCATTCCAACCAGAAACAACATAACTTCTGGCTTGGCAACAATAATAATCAGCAGCATAATCGCAATAACCAGCATCATAAATGGCTGCCGCTTAAACAATTCCGGATCCTTCAGTGAAAGATATTTCACATTACTGATCATTAAAAAAGCCAGCAGAAAAACCAGAACAACCATGGAAAACATCTTGATGGTTCCCGTGCCACCCAGTTCATAAAACAACAGGACACAGGTTGCAACGATGCAGGCCGCAGCAGGAATCGGAATGCCAATGAACCGGCGCGATTCTACCGTGGAAACCTGGACATTGAAACGAGCCAGACGTAAAGCACCACAGATCACATAGAGAAATGCCGCCAGCCAGCCAAGCTTGCCGAAAGGTCTTAGAGCCCAGAGGTACAACAGCACGCCTGGTGCCACACCAAAAGAAATAACATCTGCCAGAGAATCGAGTTCGACCCCGAACTTACTGCTTGTTCCGGTTATCCTGGCAACCTTTCCATCCAGACCATCAAAAATAGCGGCCAGCATAATAAACCACGCAGCTCGCTCATAATGACCATCTGTTGCAGCAATAATAACGTAAAATCCGGCAAAAATACCTGCAGCCGTAATCAAATTAGGAAGCAGGTAAACCCCTTTGCGGAGATTCTCTCGCTTTTCATCTCTTAAGCAATCACCAGTCAAGATAGTGTCCCCAGGACGGTCTCTCCAGCGATAGTTTGTTCGCCAAGAGTGGCTGTCACATCAGCATTTTTTGGAAAAAAGATGTCAACCCGAGACCCAAACCGGATCAACCCGTAGCGTGCACCCTTTTGCAACACATCACCGATCACTGGATAAGTAACGATTCTCCGGGCAATTAACCCGGCAATCTGAACAAAAAGAATTCGCGAATCGTTCTCTGTTTCCAGAAGAATTCCAGATTGCTCGTTAGATTCGCTCGCTTTATCGTAAGAAGCGTTAACAAATCCCCCCTTGTTGTAATACATCTCAACAACTTTGCCATCACAAGGAACCCGGTTCACGTGAACATTAAACACCGACATAAAAATACTAACTTTGGTCACTTGATCTTTAAAATAACGATCTTCCTGAACCTCACCAACAAAAATAACTTTGCCATCGGCAGGAGCAACCACCAGATCATCCCCTACAGGAACAACCCGTTCAGGATTGCGGAAAAAGTAGGCGCTGAATAAAGTCAGAAATAATAGCAGAAGCGTCAGAATTGCCCAGCCAAGAAGAGCAAATACCAGGGTAATAAACGCAAACAGGGCAATAAATGGGTAGCCCTCACGAGCAATGACTTGATTTTTATTTTGCATAAAATCCTCAGTCTTGAAAGATTAACCTACGACCCCTTTGCCACCACGTCCGATAGCAACTGGACCGGAACGAACCACCTCTTTAATCCCCATCGGTCGTAATAATTCTAAAATACCATTTACTTTTGCTGGAGCGCCAGTGATTTCAATAGTGTAGGATTTAGGTGTAACATCGATAACCTTGGCACGAAAGATATCAACAATCCGCAACGCCTCTGCCCTGCTTTCCGCATCAGTCGAAACCTTAATCAGAGCCAGTTCACGTTCAATATATTCTGCATCAGTAAAATCAACAACCTTGATGGTAGAGATCAACTTATTCAGTTGTTTGGTAATCTGTTCTAAAACTCGATCATCACCCCGCGTCACCAGAGTCATCCGGGAAAGATCAGGATCCATCGTGGGCGCGACAGAGAGGCTTTCAATATTAAATCCACGTCCGGAAAATAATCCTGAAATTCTAGAAAGAACGCCAAATTCATTCTCTACCAGAACCGAAATTGTATGTTTCATCTGTTTATCCTCCCGACCAATAGTTAGTCGATTTGTAATTCACATGACTAAGATGCAAGAACCATTTCATGAATTGCCTTGCCAGCCGGAACCATCGGCAGGACATTCTCCTCACGCGAGACCTTAAAATTCATCAGCACCGGACCGGGAGTCTCCAGAGCTTTCTTGATTGTTGCTTCAACTTCATCAACTTTTGTCGCCTGCAAACCGGTAGCACCATAGGCTTCAGCAAGCTTAATAAAATCAATCGGCAGCTCCATAACCGTCTGACTATAGCGCTTTTCAAAAAACATCTGCTGCCACTGGCGAACCATTCCCAGATAATTGTTATTCAGGATAGCGATTTTCACTGGTAGCTGATACTGCACCAGAGTTGCCAACTCCTGAGAATTCATCTGGAAAGAGCCATCTCCGGAGATATCAATAACCTGACGATCTGGATATGCAACCTGAGCCCCCAAAGCAGCAGGAAGACCAAACCCCATGGTTCCCAGACCACCAGAAGTCAAAAAAGTCCTTGGTCGCCTGAAAGTGAAGAATTGTGCTGCCCACATCTGATGTTGACCAACTTCAGTGGTGATAATGGCATCCTCAGCAGTCATTTCACTGATCTTTTCGATAACAAACTGTGGTTTAATTACCGATTTGGAGGAACGATACGTCATTGGATGACGTTCTTTCCATTCGCCAATCATCGATCGCCATTCCTGCGTTGCGTCAATCAGACCTTCGACCAACTCTGGTTTTTTATTCAGGTAGCCATGTAACTTGCCCAAAACATCTTTAAGATCACCGACGATCGGCAGATCAACTCCTACGTTTTTCCCGATTGAAGTTGGATCAACATCGACATGGATAATCTTGGCTTTCTCAGCAAAACTGTCAATTCGGCCAGTAACCCGATCATCAAATCGGGAACCGACGGCGATCAGCAGATCACATTCTGTGACTGACATGTTGGCATAAAAAGTTCCGTGCATTCCCAACATTCCCAATGCCAGTGGGTGCCGCTGAGGAAAAGCAGCCATTGCCATCAACGTTGTTGTAACAGGAATTTGGGTCAGATCTGCCAGCTTGAGTAACACCTCATCAGCCTCTGACAAGGTGATCCCACCGCCGACATATAGAACCGGTTTGCGTGCTGCACAAATCATTTTTGCCGCTTTTTCAATTTGCCGGGTATTCCCACTAAAAGTTGGTTTATACCCGCGCAAACTCACTTTATCCGGATAACTGAATTTATGTTTACTGACCTGAATATCCTTCGGAAAATCGATCAATACCGGGCCGGGTCGACCCGTTCGAGCAATATAGAAGGCCTCTTTGATCGTTTTTGCGAGATCACGAATATCCTTTACCAGATAGTTATGCTTGGTACAAGGGCGGGTAATGCCACACATATCTGCTTCTTGAAAGGCATCATTCCCGATTAATGGGGTAGGGACCTGTCCCGTAATAATAACCATCGGGATTGAGTCCATATACGCCGTTGCAATTCCAGTGACGGTATTGGTCGCACCCGGACCGCTGGTGGCGATAGCAACACCGACCTTGCCGGTACAGCGGGCGTAACCATCGGCAGCATGAACTGCAGCCTGTTCGTGTCGGGTTAGAACATGTTCAATAGACGAGCTGAAGAGATCATCATAAATGTTGATGACGGCTCCCCCCGGGTATCCAAATACGGTATCCACCCCTTCAAGCTTTAAAGATTCGAGTAAAATCTGTGACCCGGTCAATTCCATCCGTTCCTCCTCAATTTTCAATTCTTCTGTAAACTATCAAGTAATCAATCAATAACACACTTACACAGATAAAGAAGAGCATGATGGCTAAGCGAGAATTTCGTCCGACAAGGCAAAGTAATTTTTCAGGGGTGAAGGAATACTTATGTATCTCAAGATCCTGAAAAAATACTTCAACGCTGTAGGGCGGAATTCTCGCGACGCCATTTAAATACAGCAAAGGGCTTAAGCATCCGCTTAAACCCTTTGCTGTATCGAAACTTCCCGTTGTTACAAAACGGGGTCAGGCGGTAACAGATTGGAGGATTTTCTCCATTTCATCCTTGCCAGCCAGCTTCATTTTTTTAACCTTATTTTTCTCAATCTCTTCATGTGGGGACAAGAACCCTTTTTTATCATACTCAGACAATTGTTTTTCAAACAGGGTATGTTCCTCATAGAGCATGCGAAAACGGGGGTTAGTCTCGGTAAGATTTTGCAAAAGGGTTTGATCAATGTCCATTGGCACCTCCGCGCATGTAAGGGAATGACGTTAAGAAAAGTTACCCATAAAGTAACCAAATTGATGCAAAATTGTCAACAATTAACCCGACTTTGGATGCTTTGTTTTACAGATAAATTTAATTCAGCGTCCGAAGGTCGAATATAGGTCGGAAGTATTTCAGCAGCGTCCTGAACTAAATCTGCACGCCACGCCTGCAGTGCCAACCAGGAAGCATGGGCTGCTCGAAGCTGGTGGGCAGTTGCAACAGGGATTAAAGCACGCTCTGCCAGGATATCATCAATCAGATGATGATAAAGTGCGACACCATCCCCGACCAGGGCAACCGTTCCTGATAGTCCTTTTAATAACTGTGCCGGAGGTAAAACAGAAGGCTCTCCAATCGCAACGGGACCAGCAGTAGCATGCCACTCAAATATCTGGCTATAGACCTCTTTCTTCCGAGCATCCAAAAAGGCACAAATTGGAATCGGCGACAAGGGCAGATTCATTGCAACTGCTTGCAGAGAGGAAACCGGAACAACCGGTTTATTTAAAGCCTGAGCCAGGCCCTTGACAGTAGCGATACCAATACGTAATCCGGTAAAAGAACCGGGTCCGGTAACAACTGACAGAAGATCCAGATCCTCAAGCTTCCATCCAGCTTCACAAAGGAGAAGATTGATCTGCTGCAACAGTTTTTCACTGTGGGTGCCGCGAACATTTAAGAGGGACTCTGCAACCAGAGAGTCACCACAACACAGAGCAACACTGCCAGTAAAAGAGGAACTATCAACAGCTAGAATTTTTATCCCTTCAGTGTTGTCCATCAACCCCACAACCTTATGATATCGTTATAAAAGGCCAAGACCATCAGCATCAGTAACATTGCCATTCCCACCTGCTGAGCCATTTCTCTGACGCGAATCGGCACCGGTCGACGAATGAATAACTCAATGATATAAAAGAGGATATGGCCACCATCTAAAATTGGAATCGGCAACAGATTTAAAATTCCTAACTGGATTGAAATAAACGCCAGAACCGACAGGATTGCTGATAAGTCAGTCTGTGCTGCCTGTCCGGCAATTTGCACAACGGTGATAGGGCCACCGATATTTTTAGCTGAGACACTACCAGAAAAGAGCTTCTGCACAAAGACAACCGTCAGGTTAATCAGCTCCCAGGTTCGAGAAGCCCCTTCACGAAAAGCATCCAAAAAGCCAAAGGATTTCAACTCTGAGTTATAGAAAGGAGCGATGCCAAGCAAGTAATCACCCTCTCCATCACGTTGTGCTGGTGCCAACTCGACAACCAGCTGCTTTCCGTCACGCTCTAGCTGAACCGGAACCACCCGACTTCCTATTTTCTGAATCACAGTTTTAAGGTCATACCAGGAAGCAATTGGATAATCTTCTATTTGTAAAATCAGATCCCCTTCTAACATACCAGCTTCAGAAGCTGGCATATCCGGAGCTAGCCCGCCAATACGTGCGGCCTGCTGAGGCAGAAAACCCAATGCCTGCATACCCTGCAAGCTATCATTCTCGGCTGCTATTCTAAGTTGCAACTCTGTCCCATCACGCTCAACCTGGAATATCAGGGGGTCTCCAGCTTGAGAGATAAAGCTTTTATTCGAATCGTTCCAGCTTGCGACCTCCTGCTGATTCACCGCAGTCACGCAGTCTCCAGCGAGGAAACCTCCCGTTTCGGCATTTGATCCGGGAACAACATAGCCAATACAGGCCGGTTGTTCCAGATAGGTCGGCATCTGCACCCCAACCATAAATGAGATTGGCAAAATCAATAGAGGGAAAATCAGGTTCATAATTGGACCAGCTGAAACAATTGCTAACCGTTTAGCAACTGACTGTTCCGCAAATGAACGGGCTTTCTCTTCGGCAGTCAGCTCAACCTCTTCCCCATGCTCTCCGCCCCCTTCACCGAGCATCTGCACGTACCCACCAAGGGGAATGGCACAAACCTGATATTCGGTTTCTCCACGCTGCCGTGAAATCAATTTAGGACCAAATCCAAGGGAAAATTTCAGAACTTTCACACCACATATTTTGGCAACAACAAAGTGCCCCAGTTCATGAATAAAGACCAAAATCCCCAGCATCAAAATGCCAGCAATAATCGTTGTCATACCAATCCTCCACTAATTAATTCTTGTGCTTTTTTTCTACCCCAGAGATCGGCATGTAGAGCCTGATCCACTGAGCTAAGATCTTCACTCTGGTGCTGACATATAACTTTTTCTATGACTCGTGGAATCCCCAGAAAGTTGAGCCGATTGTTTAAAAAAGCGTCAACAGCAATTTCGTTAGCTGCATTCATCACCGCTGGAACCGTCCCCCCAGAAGCTAAAGCCTCATAAGCAAGCCGCAAACAAGGAAAACGATCGAGATCGGGTGTAGAAAATGATAATTTACCCAGTTGGCACAGGTCAAGGGGCTGCTGAGCCAACGGCAATCGTTCCGGCCAGGACAATGCATAAGCAATCGGGGTTTTCATGTCAGGAACACCCAACTGCGCCATGACCGCGCCATCTCGATACTCGACTAGTGAATGGACGATACTTTCAGGGTGAATGTGGACGTCAATCATAGTGGCAGGAAAATCAAATAACCAACGGGCTTCAATCACTTCCAGCCCTTTATTCATCATGGTTGCCGAATCAATGGAAATTTTTCGTCCCATCTCCCAGTTCGGATGAGCCAGAGCAGCAGCAGGGGTGATCGTTTCGAATTGAGCTAATTCATACTCTCGAAATGGTCCACCGGAAGCTGTCAGCAGAAGACGTTGGACATCTTCACGGCGATGACCGGCCAGAGATTGAAAAATCGCTGAATGTTCACTATCGACAGGAAACAGATTTATTCCTTGCCGCTCAACTTCTGCCATAATCAAACGACCGGCTATCACCAGAGTTTCTTTGTTGGCCAGGGCGACGTCCTTCCCTGACTTAATCGCAGCCAATGTTGGTATTAACCCAGCGGCACCAACGATAGCGGCAACCACCATGTCTATCTCAGACACCGTCGCACAACGGATCATCCCCTCAACACCGCAACAGACCTGAACATCAACCCCTTCGAGTTGCAAACTCAGTTTTTGTGCATCGTGTTCTGAAACAACCGAGACTAAGCGCGGACGAAAAATTCTAATCTGTTTCAATAACAGCTCGATATTATTCCCAGCAGTTAAAGCAACAACTTGATAGCGGTCAGGAAACGCTTTGACTATTTCTAAAGTACTGACTCCAATTGATCCGGTCGAGCCGAGAACTGCTATTTTTTTCAACTGCGTTCTCAACCTCCGTAACCATAGCGTGCAATATAATAAACAACCGGAAAAGCAAACAACAAACTGTCCAAACGATCCAGCATCCCACCGTGTCCGGGAATCATATTCCCAGAATCTTTAACCTGGCAGGCACGTTTTAATAATGACTCAAACAAATCGCCAAGTTGTCCCATGACCCCCAGAAGGATTCCGACCAACACGGCATCAAAAACACCGATGATCGGCAAAAAAGTAAATTTTGCAATCATTATGGCAAAGATTGAACCAACCACGCCCCCAAGTGCCCCTTCAATACTTTTATTTGGACTGACGGCTGGATACAGTTTGCGTTTACCAATTTTACTACCGACGAAGTAAGCACAGGTATCACAACTCATGATCACAATGAGGGTCATAAATATCCATTGTCGACCATCGGTCAACAATCGCAACAACATTAAATGACCCAAAAGAAAAGGGAGATAAACCAGACCAAGGACAATCCAACCGAGACGATGATGAACCTCAGTGATCAATGGCAAACGAAACAGAAACAATAAGGAAAAAACCAGCATTGCACCGGTAACTAAAGGGAATATCAGCGCAATATTTTCATAGAACAGAACCGGAATAACCGCAGCACCAATGATTGCGGCAAGCCATTGTTCCAACCGATGTTCACTTCCCAGACCCATCCGGTTAAACTCAATCAGACTCAAAAACAGAACCAACGTCAAAAAACCAGAAAAAACGGCAGGACTGGCACAGCCAAGCAATAAAATCAGTAATGGCAAAGCAATAATCGCGGTAATAATACGTTGTTTAATTGTGTTTCTCCTTACTCTGCCTTTAGTTGATCATCAGTAAGCCCAAACCTGCGTTTACGTCGCAGATAATCAGCCAACGCTTTTTGTAATTCTACGGCATCAAAATCCGGCCAAAGAACATCGGTGAAATAAAGTTCTGCGTAAGCTGATTGCCAAAGCAAAAAGTTACTGAGCCTTATTTCACCACTGGTTCGAATTAACAAATCGGGTTCAGGGAGATCACCGGTATCCAGAAACCTTGAAAAAGTTTTATTATCGAGCTTATCAATATCTAAATGACCATCGATCGCACGCTGGGCAATTTGCTTGGCAGCCCGCATGATTTCATCTCGACCACCATATGAAAGAGCCAGAATCAAAGTTAATCCTTGCCCTTCTGAGGTCTCCCTTTCGGCATCAGCCAAGGCAGACTGGACTGGCTCAGACAAACGAGACAGGTCACCTATCACCCGCAGCCGCACTCCATCATTCAGCATTCTCTGCCGCTGTGAGGCTAAAAACTGCAGCAAGAGACCCATCAATGCATCGACTTCTTCACGAGGGCGACCCCAGTTTTCAGAACTGAACGCAAATAAGCTGAGAAAACGAATTCCCTGCCGAACACATTCATCGACAATTTGAATGACCGTCTCAACCCCTTGTTGATGCCCTGCTATCCGTGGCAATCCACGCTGGCTTGCCCAACGCCCATTCCCATCCATAATAATGGCAAGATGATTAAGAGATGGTTTTCTTGTCGTTTCTGTGAATTTTGACATCCTAAAAACCTGAGACAGACAACTTGAGGTTATATGCAGAAATACAGCTGAAAAAAATAACACGGCTGCTATCAGAACAGCAAGAAATTGCTTTTCTAAATAACTGAGACGAAATAAAAAAAGGGCGTTTCAAAAACGCCCTTTTCACAAATTCAGTATAATTTAATCAGTCAACAATAGCATTAACCGGGCAACTATCGACACAAGCACGACACTCGGTACACTCATCTGTAATAATATAAACATCTCCTGATTCGACAATAGCACCCAGAGGACAAGTATCTACACAGGTACCGCAGCCAATGCACTCTTCATTGATTCTTAGAGCCATTATTCACTCCTTTTAGTCAAAAAACAAATGTGCGGGTCAAATCTCCATGACTTCCTGTTCCTTATTCTGAATTATGGAATCAATGGTGCTGGAAAATTCATCCGTGATTTTCTGAACATCTTTTTCACTCCGTTTTAGATCATCTTCCGTTATTTCTTTTTCTTTTTCCAGCATTTTGAGATTTTCATTGGCATCTCGACGAGCATTTCGTACCGATATTTTAGTATCCTCAGACATCCGCTTAATAATTTTCACCATTTCCCGGCGGCGTTCTTCGGTCAATGCCGGAACCGGTAAGCGAATCAACACTCCGTCAGATGAAGGTGTCAATCCAAGATCAGCCTTGAAAATTGCTTTTTCGATGTCGGAGATTAAATTCTTCTCCCATGGCTGAACCGTCATCAAACGCGCTTCAGGAGCAGAAAGGGTGGCAACTTGACTGAGCGGTGTTGGGACTCCGTAATAATCAATTTTAACATCATCCAATAACGAAATGCTTGCCCGACCAGTACGAACCTTGCCCATATCTTTCCTTAAGGATTTCACCGCTTTATCCATAGCGGCACGAGCTTCTCTCAAAACCTCATTAACCATTTTCGTCACCTCCCTTGACAATTGTTCCGATGTTCTCACCGAGAACAACTTTTTTAATGTTATCACGGTGAGTCATGTCAAAGATAATCATCGGCAGATTATTATCCATACACAGCGATGTTGCTGTTGCATCCATAACCTGCAAGCCTTTCTGCAAAACTTCCAGGTAGGTCAGTGTTGGCAATTTAACCGCGTTTTTATCTTTCTTTGGATCAGCCGAGTAGATTCCATCGACTTTCGTGGCCTTAAGAATAACTTCAGCATTGATCTCCATAGCCCGCAGACTGGCAGCCGTGTCGGTTGTGAAATAGGGATTCCCGGTCCCAGCACTAAAAATAACGACACGACCTTTTTCCAGATGACGTACCGCTCGGCGACGGATATACGGCTCTGCAATTTGTTGCATATCAATCGCCGACTGAACCCGGGTAACAACACCCTGCTTCTCCAGGGCATCCTGCATCGCCAGGCTGTTCATAACGGTCGCCAGCATTCCCATATAGTCAGCACTGGCACGATCCATCCCTTTGGATGAAGCCGCCAAGCCACGAAATATATTCCCGCCACCAATCACGACAGCGACTTCAACTCCAAGGCCAACAACCTCTTTGATTTCAGCAGCAATCCCATTAATAACATCAGGATCGATTCCATAGCCCTGCTCACCAGCCAAAGCCTCACCACTCAGTTTCAGTAGAATTCGTCGGTATTTAATTGTAGCCACAAATATCTCCTGCCGATTATAGATAAAGAATCAGAGGACTAAGCAATAATCTTGCCCTACAAGGCGTCGTGTTTTTTCAAGGACGAAGACATACGGATAGTATATCGAGATCTTGAAAAATCGCTGCAACACCGTAGAGAGGATTTATTGCAACACCATCATTGTTTGCTCATAGCCGCAACTTCAGCGGCAAAATCGTCTTCTTTCTTCTCAATTCCTTCACCAAGCTGATAGCGAACATAACTGTTCAATTTGATCTCTGCGCCAAGCTCCTTACCCAGAGCGGCAACAAGTTTACCAACCTTTTGGTCAGGATCAATAACAAAAGCCTGCTCCATGAGACAAACTTCTCCAAAAAATTTATTGATCTGACCAAGAATGATCTTTTCAACGATATTTTCCGGTTTGCCACTGTCAAGAGCCTTCACCCGCATAATTTCTTTTTCTTTTTCAACAATATCAGCAGGCACACTGTCGCGATCTAAGTATTGCGGTGCCGCAGCAGCGACATGCATGGCCAGTTGTTTTCCCAAAGCTGTAACCTTATCGTCGGTGGATGATGTCTGCAACTCTACCAGCACGCCAATTTTACCGGCACCGTGAATATACGAAGTCACAACGCCCTGACCCGCATCAGTGCGTGCCAATCGGCGAATCCCCATATTCTCACCAATGGTAGCAATCTGATGCGTCAATTCTGCAGCAACAGTACGATCCGTTCCTGGATAGTCAGCAGCTTTAAGAGCCTCAACATCAGCAATATCCTTAGCGAGGACAAGATCACAGACACCAGTGACGAATGTTTTAAATGCCTCATTTTTTGCAACAAAATCAGTCTCGGCGTTGATTTCAACGATAGCACCGACGGAACCGTTAGAAGCGGCGACAACAGCACCTTCAGAGGCAACCCGGCCAGATTTTTTAGCGGCAGACGAAAGCCCTTTTTTGCGTAAAAAGTCAACAGCGTCCCCCATATTGCCACTGGTTTCAGTCAAAGCTTTTTTACAATCCATCATTCCTGCTCCGGTTTTTTTACGCAACTCGGAGACCATTGCTGCTGTAATACTCACGATCTTTCCTCCATATTTTGATAGGCGGACAATTTTCCCGCACATTTCCCAGTTAAACCAAAGGCCGAGCCTGAGCCCGGCCGCAGGCCTGTGCATATATTTTAAAAAGAAATTATTTTATTCAGCTGCCGGTTCTTTGGCTTCAGCGACTGGTTCTTTGACTTCAGCGACTGGTTCTTTGACTTCAGCGACTGGTTCTTTGACTTCAGCGACTGGTTCTTTGACTTCAGCGACTGGTTCTTTGGCTTCAGCTATTGGGGCTTTAGGAGCCACTTTTTTTCCCGGAGCAGCTGCTGGAGCTGGTGCAACCTCGACAATCGGTTCATCTTTGCCTTCTGCTGCGGTCTGCTTTTTCTCCTTACGCCGCTGGTCGCCTTCAACGCAAGCTTCAGCCATTTTAGATGCAAACAAACGAATCGCACGGATTGCATCATCATTGCCCGGAATAACATAATCGATATTGTCCGGATCACAGTTGGTATCAACCACTGCAACAACAGGAATGCCAAGCTTATTCGCTTCTTGCACCGCAATTGCTTCTTTTTTAGGATCGATAATAAAGATAGCGCCAGGAAGCTTGGTCATATGTTTAATTCCGCCAAGGTTTTTCTCCAGCTTTTCACGCTGACGATCAAGCTGCAGAGCCTCCTTTTTGGTGTACTGCTCAATCGTACCATCGGCAACCATTGCTTCAATTTTTTTCAAACGATCAATACTTGCCTTAATAGTTTGAAAGTTGGTCAACATTCCGCCCAACCAGCGATTATTAACAAAGTACTGATCTGCGCCCAGAGATTCTTCCTTGATAGCATCCTGTGCCTGCTTCTTGGTACCGACAAACAGAACCTTATCACCATTAGCGACAGTATCCTGGATAAACTGGTAAGCCGTTTTGAAATAGCGTACGGTTTTCTGTAAATCAATGATGTAAATACCGTTACGTGCCCCGAAGATATAGGGCTTCATTTTTGGATTCCAGCGTTTGGTCTGATGACCAAAGTGGACACCCGCTTCAAGCATTTGTTTCATGGTGATTTGTGCCATTTTTGTTTCTCCTTAAGACTGGTTTAGTTCCTCCGCCCCCATCCTCTCCGGCAGGCCTCAATCAGTGATTGAGAACCATCCTGTCCGAATCCTGGAGCGTGTGAATTGATTAACTGCGGATCTATAACACTACTCAGCTGAAGCAGGCAAGAGAAAAAATATTACCAACGATCGAACAACTCCTTGAAAAACAACTCATTTTCTAGAAAAAAAGAGAGTTTACAGGATCAAGCCGTCGTACTAACATGCGCCTCCATGTCAAGCGTTCGTATTCATAAATATATTCTCAGAGAAATCAGTGTTCCGACCTTTTTAAGTTTACTGATTTTCACCTTTGTACTCCTGATGGGAAAAATCCCCCGGCTGGCTGAACTTGTTATCAATAAGGGAGTTCCTGCAGCAAACATCCTGCAGCTTTTTAGTTTTCTGCTGCCAACTTTTTTGAGTGTTACCATCCCCCTCTCCTTTTTACTGGGGATCCTTCTGGCATTTGGACGTTTTTCTGCCGATAGTGAATTTATTGCTCTCAAAGCATCCGGTGTCAGCCTATATAACCTGGTAAAGCCGGTTTTTCTTCTGGCAATAATTTTCAGTTTACTCACCGCCTGGATCACGATCAGTATCGAACCTGCCAGCAAAACTGCCTTTCGCAGCAAACTGTTTCAGATCGCTTCCAGCAATGCCAGCGTCAGTGTTAAACCAGGGATATTTAATGATGATTTTAACGGAATTGTTCTCTATGCCCGTGGAGTGGATGAAAATCGTGGGATTATGCAGGATGTTTTCATTTCCGACGAACGTGAAGGTGAAACTCCTGCCACCATCACCGCACAGCGTGGTCGTTTTATTTCTGACCCGAATCAGTACAATCTAACCCTACGTCTCAGCAATGGCAGTATTCACCGTAGACCACCCAAAGAAAAAAATTCAATCTACCAAATTATCAGTTTTACGACTTATGATATTAATCTCAATCTCGGTGAGCAATTAGGTGCCGGCAAAAAACGCCATCGTTCACGTGGAGAGCTATCTTGGTCAGAACTTAACCGCGCCATTGATAAAGCAACGAACGACAGGACGAGGTTATATTATCAAGCAGATAAACATTATCGAGTCGTCATTGCATTTGCCCCTTTAGTGCTGGTTTTGATTGGCATTCCTCTCGGATTACAATCCCAGCGCTCTGGCAAAGGGGCAGGATTTACTCTGGCTCTTGTCGTATTTCTGGTCTATTACGTACTTCTGAGTTTCGCAAGCACTCTTGCTGATAAAGGATTGCTGCCAGCAGCTATTATTCTCTGGCTTCCAAATGTCTGTTTTCTGGTTGGTGGAACCTGGTTTTTACACAGTGCTGCAGTTGAAAAACCACTCCAATTCCTCAATTTACCTCAAAAACTGTTCAATCAATTGCGCTCTCACTCCAACAAATCCGGAGAGGATTCATGAAGATCCTCAACCGGTTCCTGCTCAAACATTTTATCCGGATCCTATCACTCTGCGTGACCGCTTTTATCAGTATCTATTTGTTGATTGATTTTTTTGAAAAAGTCGATGACTTTATCGATCATAGCGCCTCCCTCTGGGACTATTTCATTTACCTGAGCAACAGCATCCCCTTTATATTTGTCCAGATTCTCCCTCTGGCAATTCTAACAACTATGGTATTGACCCTTGGTGGACTCAGCCGCACCAATGAGATTACCGCCATGCGTGCCTGCGGAGTCAGCCTCTGGAAAATTGTGCGGCCGTTGATGTCACTGGCACTTTTACTGTCATTTTTGCTGTTATTGTTGAACGAATTTGCCATCCCCTGGAACACCAAACAACTCAATACTCTTTTAGAAATAAAACTCAAAGGAAAACAGCAGGTTCAATTGACTCGGAATGAGATCTGGTACCGCAGCAATAACCAAATTATCAACATCACCGTTGCAGCCCCACAGAAACTTCGGCTTCAAGGGATCACAATCTTTACTTTTGATGAACATCAGAAGATCAAAAAACGACAGGACACCGCTCTTGCCACATTTAATAACGGAATCTGGCAAGCGGATAGTCTGGTGGAAAGAATTTTTGATTCTGAATCGGGTGACATGTTGGAAGTGAATCGATTAAAAAATGTCGTCTTGGATCTTGATCGTTCACCCGAAGATTTTTCCGGACGGGAAGATGTGAATAACGAGCTAAACTTCCGGCAACTTTCGGCCATGGCAAAAAAACTGGAGCAGGAAGGCTATGACTCAACGCGTCAACGGGTCGATATGCATAATCGGATAGCAGTCCCATTTACCTGTTTGATTATGGGATTTCTTGGGATTCCTTTCGCACTCCAAAGAGGTCGCAACAGCAATATTGCCCTCGGTATTGGACTGAGTCTGGGAATCGGAGTTGTTTACTTTATTATCCAATCGCTGGTAACTGCTTTCGGATATTCAAATGCCCTACCCCCGCTCTTTGCAGCCTGGACAGCTAACTTCATCTTTCTGCTTATGGGGATATGGTTGCTGTTGAATGTGAAAGAGTAAAGAAAAATACCAGCAAAATCCTTAGAGCAGCCCCCATTTCGAGATTCCACCGATCCGCACCGCAAAATCCTTGGGACAGCCCCCGGTAGTACTGGGGGCTGTCCCAGATTTGCTAGTTCAGATTAATAACGGTAGGTATCGGGTTTATATGGCCCTGATGTTGGCACTCCCAGATATTTGGATTGTTCATCGGTCAGCACCGTCAACTTGGCTCCCAGTTTATCCAGGTGCAACCTTGCCACTTTTTCATCAAGCAATTTTGGCAGTACGTAAACTTTATTTTCATAATTTTCAGGGCTACTGAACAGTTCAATCTGAGCCATAACCTGATTAGTAAATGAAGCAGACATCACAAAGCTCGGATGGCCAGTCGCACAACCCAGATTCAGCAAGCGCCCTTCAGCCAGGACAATAACCCCGTGGCCATCCTCGAAAATCCAACGATCGACTTGTGGCTTGATATTTTCTCTGGTAATAGACGCATCTCTCTCAACAGCGATCATCTCTATTTCATTGTCAAAGTGACCAATATTGCCGACGATGACATTATTTTTCATCTGTCGCATGTGCTCAAGAGTGATGACATTTTTATTTCCGGTCGTCGTAACATAAATATCGGCATAATCAAGAACATCTTCAACCCGTTTAACTTCGTAGCCTTCCATTAATGCCTGTAAGGCACAAATCGGATCAATTTCGGTTACAATCACCCGGGCACCTTGACCCCGTAATGACTGACAGCAACCTTTGCCAACATCGCCATAACCACAGACCACAGCAACTTTTCCAGATATCATCACATCAGTCGCACGCATGATGCCATCCACCAGAGAATGGCGACAGCCGTAAACATTATCGAACTTTGACTTGGTCACTGCGTCGTTAACGTTCATCGCCGGGAACAGCAAACTACCCTCTTCCGCCATCTGGTAAAGGCGATGCACGCCAGTTGTCGTCTCTTCTGTGACCCCCTTGATCGATGCAGCGGTCTGAATCCATTTTCCTGGATTTTTGGTGATGGATTGATCTAACGCCTTTACTAATTCACACCAGTCTTCAGGATCGTCCTCGGAGAGGCCAGGAACCCCGGCTTTTTCCCACTCATTTCCCTTTAATACAAATAAGGTAGCATCACCGCCATCATCAAGGATCATATTCGGATATTCCCCATCCGGCCACGTCAACGCTTGTTCAGTACACCACCAATATTCGTTAAGGGTCTCTCCCTTCCACGCATAAACCGGTACTCCTTGCGGGCTTGCAATCGTCCCCTCAGAGCCGACAGCAACTGCTGCTGCAGCATGATCCTGGGTGGAGAAAATATTGCAGGAACACCAGCGCACCTGAGCCCCCAATTCAAGCAAAGTTTCGATCAAAACAGCTGTCTGGATTGTCATATGCAAAGAGCCGGTAATCCGTGCCCCCTCAAGCGGATATTGACCAGCATACTCTTCACGCAAGGCCATTAATCCCGGCATCTCTTCCTGAGCGAGAAGAATTTCTTTGCGACCCCATTCGGCAGCAGAAAGATCTTTCACTTTAAAATCTGTAAAAATAGACACTTTATTTTCTCCTTTGATAAAATCTGGAATCATGAATGGTTTGTGTAGCACAATTTGTTGGGTTCAAACAAGTTACGAGACGAGCTTCTCCTCTTTTTTCTTCAGCCACAGATCCGTCAACTCAAACCAACCTCGCAACAAAACAGTCGCGCAGAATCGGCCGGGTAAATTATTTGTTAAAAGGTTAAAAATCGGCTCAAAAAAATCAAGAAAAACATGCCTGCCAGTCCCAACCGGCAACCCGTTACGGAACGCCCTCCGTGCATCAACAGCAAAGAACAACTGCCAGGCATGAGTGCGGATATAGCAACCTCCCAGCCACCAGATTTTCCAGCGTTTCCTTGTGGGCAACTCGTGCAGCTGCTTCCTGATCAACTGAAAGAAAGGTTGCACCCGAAGTTTTTCACTATTTTTCTGCTGACGATAAACATCTGGAGCCTTTTCAAAAAATTGATTCCACCCAATGGTTCTGAAACACATGATCAGGGATCCCAACAACTGCCGCTGCCAGAGACCCTCTATTTCAAAACGACGCGCCGAAGTACTGATCTCCACCGGAAGCAGTTGCCATTGCCCGATCAGCCGCACTCGCTCTGCTAAATCAGTATCTTCCATAGCTGGAAGATCCTCACGAAACCGACCAACCTGTTCCAGCAAATTACGATACAGAAAAAAACCCTGGTCACCATGAATGGTTTCCGAACGCCCAAGGCGGGCTTTCCATTCGTAAAAATAATACCCTGCGGAGAAAGGATTAGCCTGGCGGCGAAACGTCAAGGAAAAATGTCCAGCGACGTTCTTACTCCCGGATCTGGAAAGATAATCCAACCCTTTTCTTAATGCCAATGGATCAGAAAAGCGACTGTCAACATGCAGAAGCAGCAGCAATTCTCCGACCGCAGCGTCTAAGCCCTGATTTAATTGGCGACCACGTCCAGCAGAACCTTGAAGAATCTTTAAATCCGGCCAGTCAGGTTGCGGTTGCTGAAGCCACTTTAAACTATCATCAGAAGAACCACCGTCACATATTATCAGTTCAAAACTGATAGATTTTTGTCGCATCAGATCAGTAAAAAAATCCGGCAGGTTCTCTCTTTCATTGAGAATCGGAACGATGAGACTGAGTTGCACATTATCCATTTCAACATTGTCCATTTTTTGGTCGAAAAAATCGTTCACATCGATCAAACGTATGATATAAATAACGATGTATTTGTTACACATTCGTTTGTTCTGACTTCACAATCAGGACGATAACTTTTTACACCTGACATAGCAAGGGGTTGAAGATGAGTGAAATCATTGATATCTATGCCCGTGAGATTCTTGATTCACGTGGAAATCCAACAGTTGAAGTTGAAGTTGCTCTAGAAACCGGCGTTATTGCCCGAGCCGCGGTGCCAAGTGGGGCATCAACCGGAGAGCGTGAAGCTCTGGAACTGCGTGATGGCGATAAAAATCGTTATCTGGGCAAAGGGGTGTTAAAAGCGGTCGAACATGTCAATGAAGTGATCGCTGCAGA
>JASFYS010000111.1:0-9897 GCA_045047095.1 Desulfuromusa sp.
TGAAGCTTTGCATATCGAGCCTTTTAGTCAAAAACAAATTTCTCTTTGATTTTAAGGCACATAGGTTGATTTACCTTTTTATTGTGGATAGAACCGAAATTAAACGCTCGAATGGAGTAAATTTTAATGAAAATACTTGTGGTAGAGGATGAAAAGAAGGTCGCCCATTTTATCAAGAAGGGGCTCAAGGAGGAGGGGTTTAAGGTTGATATAGCTTATGATGGAGAAGAAGGTCTTGAGAAGGCTATCAATAAGTCCCATGATTTGATCCTTTTGGATATGAGTTTACCTAAAAAAAATGGATTGGCTGTGATTGAGGAGCTGCGAATCAAGGGTGTATCAACACCGATTCTTTGTATGACTGCAAATGATACAGTTGAAGACATTGTGGCAGGTCTTAATGCTGGTAGCGATGGGTATCTGACAAAACCTTTTGCATTTATTGAGCTGCTTGCCCACACTCGCGCTCTGATCCGCCGCAGTTCCCGAGCGGGTGAGACTGAATTATGCTTTGCCGATCTGCGGCTTGATCGGGTCAGCCACAAATTTTGGCGGGGCAAACAAGAAATCACGATTACACCCCAAGAATATAAGTTGTTGGAATATTTCATGCTCAACCCTAATCAAGTTCTGAGTAGGAATACGATTGCTGAAAATGCATGGGACTATAGCTTTGATCCATTCAGCAATATTGTCGATGTCTATATTAATTACCTGCGTAAAAAAATTGATCATCAATTTGATAATAAATATATTCATACCGTCCGCGGCGTTGGTTATATTTTTAAAGAGAAGCCTTTCTAAGTAGAGCCTTTAGATATTTGAGAGAAGGGGTAAGTATTTGAGCTGCATACTATTTTGAAATATCAATAACCCCTTTTTTATAAAGAGAGTTTTTTGTACGGTTTTATCCACCAAACAAAGGTGAATAAGATGAACGGTTAAACGACTAACAGTCTAACCCCTATATCGATAACCAACCATAGCTACCCTTTGATGAAAGTCAAATATGAGTAGCATCTGAAAGGCTTAGAATAACGTCCATAGTTTTTCTACGTGACGGAACAATAACGGCTGTGACAACAAGAAAAATAGATATTTTTTTGTAAAAAAAGTCTTATCTGAATAGTTAATCCTATCGTTAATCCAAGATATTTCCACGTTTTTATCAGCTCCGCTTTGACCGCATGATATGTTAACTCAAGTCAATTAGGTTTGCTTGGGAAGAGTTGTCTTGTTAATTATTCGAGGTTCCGACAAGCAGAACACTCTATCGATTCCGATCGGTTTGAAAAAGTCCCATCAAAATCCATTTCGCATATGTCTATAGTAATTTTGACAAGTGCCAGGGTGATATCGGAGACAGGATCAAAAATGACTCTGACTGCTAGCAAAGATTGACAGGTCTACTTCGTTAACCTATAAAAGATGCACTCGACAAAACGAATTTGATGGCTAAGCAAAAAGTCCGCCCCACGGCGTTGCAGCGGCTTTTCAAGACCTCAACATACCATATGTATGCCTTCGTCCTTGAAAAACCACTACGGCTTGTGGGACGAAATTTTTGCTTAGCCATCATAAAAGATTAAATTCTTATATCTATTCTGGTGAGGTTTTCATGGCACGTCCTTACATTATTACCATTTCCTGCGAGAAGGGCGGGGTCGGTAAAACAACCGTGGCAACCAACTTGGCCATCTACTTAAAAGGTTTATCCGAAGACCTTCCAGTGACCCTGTTCAGTTTTGACAACCATTTTACGATTGATCAGATGTTCCAACTTGGCAAGCAGTCGTCGGAATTTCAGGTTGGCGATATATTTTCCGGTAAGCCACTTGAGAAGCTTGTGGTTCCAGGTCAATACGGCGTTGAGTATATCCCCTCAAGCCGTCAACTCTTCGAACTGCAGATGCAGCTGAAAGGGGTCGACCAACTGGCCAACGTGCTCAGCAAAAGCCAACTTGGTGGGGTGGTGATTATTGATACCAGTCCGGTCCTTGATGGTTTTACACGTAATGCCTTGTTTGCAGCTGATCGGGTGATTGTCCCGATTAAAGATGCCGCCTCTCTAGAAAATTGTAATCATCTGGCAGAATTTCTCCAGCAGCATAAACGTTCTAAATCTATTTTGCGCATGCTCCCCTGTATCATTGACACGCGTATTCATTTTGAGGGCCCGTTCAGCAACTCCTATCAGTTACTGAAAGCTTATGCTATCAATCGTGGTTACAAGTGTTATGAAGGTTATATCGCCAAAAGTCCCAAAGTAGAATCGCTTAGCACCAACCCCTCCGGCAAGCTGTACCCGATTATTACCCACGGCCGTAACACTGATGTTCATCTGCAGTTTATGCATCTAGCTCGTCAGGTTTATCTCGACTACTTGAAGAACGGGCCGAACCGAATGAATGAGTTCGCTAAGCAGAAGTGTGAGTTAGAATTGATTCTTGAACGAGAACGGCGCGATCGCTATCAACGCTTGCATAAAAGCTGTCTTTGCTGTGGTAAATCTATTCCAGACGATCAGATCTGGCCTGGAGCTTATTATCTGGAGAGCAGCAACGGTAAACTTGCTGGTTTTGTTGAGCAAGATTGCTTTCTAAATCTGATTGTTGAGGATTGCTTTGGCGAACAGAAAGCCACAGGGTTACAAGAATCGTTACGCGAGCTTCTATTGGAAACGGCTGATAACTCCTACATTATGCTACAACGTACTCAGCTTCCAGGAGATGAAGCTCGCATCGATTTTTACCGCTTAGACAGCGTTGGAGAAAAGATTTCCGGGCGTCAAATTATCATCAAGGAAAAAGACTTTTTCAATCGAGCACGCAAATCCAATCTTGTGAAGTTATTTGGTAAAGTTGAAACAGAAGGGGATAAAAGTATCCCGCAGTTACTTCTCGCATACCGCAGCAGAATCGATTCTTTTCATGTGTTGGAAGATCTAAAATATTTGGAATGGCAGACTGTGTTCAACCGGGTTCAAGTTGATCTGGTGACAGAAATGACTCAATCTTAGGATGTCTCGAGTCTAGTATCCGTTCAAGGGGGCTCTTTGATTATGGCTCTGCGCCTAGGGGGTTAAATCCTTAGCGTAACCCACGTGTTCGAGATTGGACAGGTCAATTCTTTATGTCTAGGGGAGTAATAGGTTCAACTAGGCTTAGTCTTGTACTACCCGTACGCTTAATTTACGATGTTTATGGGTGTGTTTTGTTGGTCTTCTAAAATTCGTTGTCTTGCAGCCTGTCAAATCTTGATTGATGATAGCTATAATATTGACTCTAAACTTCAGTTTCTAAAGATAATGAGGATTTATTAGAAAATGGACTTATCTACTGCTATTTCAGTGTCAACCTTAGTGCAGCTATTGCAGGAGTTGGTAGAGGATAACTTTGTTGAGGTTCTGGTGCAAGGGGAACTGAGTAATGTTTCGCAACCCCCATCGGGTCACTATTATTTTACTCTGAAAGACAAAAGAGCCCAGATTAAGTGCGCCATGTTTCGTAGCCATGCCCGAATATTACGTTTCAAGCCGACCGATGGCTTGGCGGTGATTTGCCGGGGGCGGGTTTCAATTTATCCGCAACGGGGTGATTTGCAATTGATTGTCGAGGGGATTGAACCGCAAGGGGTGGGCGGTTTGCAATTGGCTTTTGACCAGTTGAAAGAGAAGTTGGAGAAAGAAGGATTATTTTCAACGGAGAGAAAAAAAATACTTCCCCCTTATCCGCAAACAATTGCCCTTGTGACTTCTGCAACAGGAGCGGCTATTCAGGATATTTTGAACGTGTTGCGGCGACGCTCTGCTGGTTTGCAGATTCTTTTACGTTCAGTTCGGGTTCAAGGTGATGGTGCGGCTGAAGAAATTGCAACTGCAATATTGGATCTGAATAGGGAAACCGACCCTGATGTTATTATCGTTGGTCGCGGGGGTGGATCACGTGAGGATCTCTGGGCATTTAATGAAGAAGTTGTTGCCAGAGCGATAGCTGCATCCAAAATTCCAGTGATATCGGCAGTTGGTCACGAAGTCGATTTTTCCATTTCTGATCTGGTTGCTGATCTGCGCGCTCCAACACCAAGCGCAGCTGCGGAACTAGTGGTAAAGAATCGACTGGAACTGGAACGTCACCTCGATCAATTGACCTTGCGGCTTGCGGCGCAAATGCGTTCCCGTTTATCCTTGTTACAAAGTTATCTGCAGGGATTGGAAAAGAGATTGAGAGCTCCAGCAGAGCTGGTGCAGTTGCAGCGGCTCCAGTTACAGCAACTGCAGTCGCGTCTGCGGCTGTCGATGAATCAAACCATTCATCAAAAAATTCATCAATTGGCTCTTCTGACTGGTCGGTTGGAGACTTTATCGCCTCTGGCGGTATTATCGCGTGGTTACGCAATCGTTAAGCGCTCAGAAACCGGTGCTGTCGTTCATGATGCAGCACAGTTGCAAACGGGGGATCGTTTACAAATAGCACTTGCTGTGGGACAAGTTGCTGCAACTGTCGTAGAAATCGACAAAAAAGGGGTAAAATAATAGTTTATCCTCTTGACGGAGTGGCGTGGTGCTGTTGATAATCAATGTTTAATATTAATCTCAAATGGATCTGAACTATGGTCACAAAAAACAGTTTTGAAGTCTCACTGCAAAAACTTGAAGAGGCTGTAGATCAGCTTGAATCGGGGGATCTCACGCTGGATCAAGCATTAAAAGTTTTTTCTGGTGGGGTCAAGCAAGCTGAAACCTGCCGCAAGTCTTTAAGTAAAGTTGAATTGCAGGTTCAACAACTGCTGCAGAATGATGATGGGACTTTTCAGCGGGAGCCATTTAATGGTGAGTCATAACTGGCAGTTACAAGCGTATCTGCAAGAACGGAATCAGTTAATTGACTTGGCATTGGATCGTTATTTGCCAAGGTCTGATACTCTACCGACTGTTTTGCATGCAGCAATGCGTTATTCTGTCTTTGCTGGGGGAAAGCGGATTCGTCCTATTTTAATGCTGGCAGCCTGTGAAGCTGTTGGTGGTGAAGTAAAAAAGGTGTTGCCAGCGGCCTGTGCTATTGAAATGATTCATTGTTATTCTTTGATTCATGATGATCTTCCGGCGATGGATGATGATGATCTTCGGCGGGGAAATCCAACAAATCACAAGGTCTATGGTGAAGCGACTGCAATTCTAGCTGGTGATGGACTGCTGACTGAAGCATTTATCCTCCTTTCTAATCCTGATACCTGGGGTGATATTCCCGTCGATTGCTCCCGTGAGGTGATCCATCTGCTGGCAAAAAGTGCTGGTTCCTGTGGCATGGTTGGTGGTCAGGTTGTTGATATGGAAGCGGAGGAAAAACCGGTTGACTTGCCCACTCTGGAATATATTCATACCCACAAGACGGGTGCTTTGATTCTGGCAGCAGTTGAAATCGGGGCCTTGCTCGGAGGCGCTACTGAAGCACAGCGTGGGGCGCTCTGTCGTTACGGCAAAGCGGTGGGGCTAGCGTTTCAGATTGCCGACGATATTCTTGATATTGTAGCCGATCAATCCCAACTAGGTAAGGATGTTGGCAGCGACCAGAAACGTGGTAAAGCAACTTATCCGGCACTACTCGGGCTGGATGGAGCTCGTCAGCGAGCCAGTGAATTGCACGATTTAGCCTTTTCCGCATTGGCTATTTTTGCTGATTCAGCACGCCCATTGCGGGAGATAAGCAGCTACATCATCAATCGTTCTTGTTAATAGTTTATCCAATTTTTATTAATAATTTACGCTAGGAAGATGCATGAACAAACTTCTTGCACAAATAAAGTCACCTGCAGATCTGAAAAAACTCGATAAAAATCAGCTTCCACAGGTGGCAGATGAATTGCGTGAGCTAATTGTCGCGACGGTTGCTAAAAATGGTGGTCACTTAGGGAGCTCTCTCGGAGTTGTAGAATTGACCATTGCGTTGCATAGAGTTTTTGATTCACCTGTAGATCATATTATTTGGGATGTTGGCCATCAAGCTTACGCCCATAAATTACTGACTGGTCGCCAAGAGCAATTTGGAACTTTGCGCCAACTGAATGGCCTCAGTGGTTTTCCAAAGCGAAAAGAGAGTGAGCATGATTGTTTTGGTGTCGGCCATTCCAGCACCTCCATCTCTTCTGCGCTGGGGATGGCAGCAGGACGAGATATTTGTGGCGGTGATGAGAAAGTTATTGCTGTTATTGGGGATGGTTCACTGACTGCAGGGATGGCGTTTGAAGGTTTGAATCATGCTGGCGACCTAAAGAAAAAGCTGGTCGTCATTTTAAATGACAATGAAATGTCAATTTCTCCGAATGTTGGTGCTCTTTCTTCATTCCTTAGTCGTAAAATGACTTCAGATACCTTTATCCGTTTTAAAAAAGAGACCGAGAACCTTCTCAGTTACGTTCCTGGAATTGGTCGTGATCTGGTTAATCTGGCTAAACGTGCCGAGGAATCGCTGAAGAGTTTTATGACTCCAGGAATGTTGTTCGAAGGGTTTGGTTTTGATTATTTTGGCCCAATTGATGGTCATAATATTGAAGAAATGACAGAAACTCTGCGCAATGTAGCCCAGATTAAAGGACCGGTACTGCTACACATCCTGACTAAAAAAGGAAAAGGCTATGGACCGGCAGAGGAGAATCCACCAAAATTTCATGGTATCGGGCCGTTTAATTTTGAAACGGGAGAAACCAAGGGGGGGAAGCCAGGAGGGGCTGTCACCTATACTAAAGCCTTTGGCGATACCCTGATTGATCTTGCCCGGAAGGATGAACGCATTGTTGCCATAACTGCTGCCATGGCTGAAGGAACTGGTCTGAAAAAATTCTCGGAAATATTTCCTGAGCGATTTTTTGATGTCGGTATTGCTGAACAGCATGCCGTAACTTTTGCTGCTGGCCTCGCATGTCGAGGATTACGCCCGGTGGTCACCATTTACTCAACTTTTATGCAGCGTGCATATGATCAAGTGATTCACGATGTCTGTCTGCAGAATCTTCCAGTGACCTTTGCCATGGATCGCTGTGGTCTGGTCGGCGCAGATGGTCCAACACATCACGGTGCCTTTGACCTCTCATTTTTACGGCATGTTCCAAATCTGACTTTTGCGGTGCCTCGAAATGAGGTTGAACTACAGCGTATTATGAAGACTGCCAGTTTAACAGAAGGTCCATTTGCATACCGGTATCCACGCGGCAATGGGGTCGGTTTGCTTTTAAATGAGAGCGCTGAGCCTCTTGAAATCGGTCAGGGAGAATTATTGCGCGAGGGATCTGACGGCTTGATTATTGCCGTCGGTGAGATGGTCAACGAAGCTCTCTTGGCGGCAAGTGAACTCGCTGAACAGGGAATTGATTTATCTGTGGTTGATGCACGTTTTATTAAGCCTTTAGATGCAGGCTTGATTTTATCTCAAGTTAAAAAGGCTCCATTTGTCATGACCGCTGAAGAAAATTCTTTGCAGGGTGGATTTGGTTCTTCTATTCTCGAACTGATGAATGATGCCGGGCTGGCAATCCCCGTTATGCGTATTGGTATTCCTGATCATTTTATTGGTCAAGGGACTCAGCCCGAATTACGTGCTCAGCTAGGACTTGATTCTGCTGGTATTATAAAAAAAGTCATGCAGACGGCACACTACCAAAGCCCAAAAGCTACCGCGAGTTAACAAATATATGTTTACAGTAAAACTTTTTCTTCAAGGTGGGTCTGATGCTTGAGCTTGTTCTCATCGGCTCTCTGGCAGGTCTGGTTATGGGAACTGTCGGTGTTGGTGGGGGAGCCTTGATTATTTTTTCTCTTTCTGTCTTTGCAAAATTCCCTCAGAAAATGGCACAGGGAACAACCCTGTTTATTGTTGCGGCGCCGATTAGTTTGTTGGCTGCGCTACGTTATTATCGCCAAGGTTATGTCGACGTTAAAGCAGGCTTGGTGGTTATGGTCTGTTTCTTGATTTTTAGTTTAATCGGTGCCCAATTTGCGACACAATTACCGAATGACATATTACGAACGTTAGTCGGTGTGATGTTATTGCTTATGGGGATAAAATTAATATTTTTCAGTTGATATGGGTTTTATCTTTTCTAGGAAAAGGCGAAGATTTATGCAGAAAATAAGAATTTGTATCGGCTCGAATGATGGGAAAACAATGGCACAAACCCATATGGGGGACACGGAGTGCTTTTATCTCTATGATCTCGTTTCTAATCAGAGACATGTTTTTGTTGCTAAGCGTGAGAACATTGCGCAGGATATGGATCATGATGGGGCAGACAAAATGAAGGCGATCATTTCATTGGTTAAGGATGCCGAAATTTTTGTTGCCCGGAAGAAAAGTCCGAACTTTATCAAGATTGCTAAACAGACACGCTATCAACCAGTCGTTGTTAAAGTTGAAAATATTGAGGGAATCCTTACTTTATTGCAGGGAGAGTTTGAGACTATCTATGCTTATGTCGAACGCCGAAAAAATGGAGAGACTTTCGAAACTATCCCTGTTGTTGGCTGAGATTATGACAAAAAAACTATCCCTTTCTCAGTTTTGTTTTGACGACCAACTCCGAATGAATAGTCCGGTGTACCGGGCAGCGATCTGCAATCTGTAGCAGTCGCTGTTTCTGTTCTTCATCAAGATTCCCCTGTAGTTCCAGTTCCCTCTCAAAACTGTCGATTTTTCCTTTTTGGTTTTCACAATTTGTACAGTCCTCAGCATGTATTTTATTATGGCTCAGCCGAACGATAACCGATTCGAGGGGCCAATTTTTACTTCTGGCGTACATTTGAATTGTCATGCTTGTACATGACCCCAGTGAAACCAGCAGGTAGTCATAGGGAGTCGGCCCACGGTCGGTTCCTCCATAGGTCGTTGGTTCATCAGCAACCATGGCATGGCCATTGGCGTAGATATCAGTAAAAAATCCCCCTATATCTGTTCTGACTGTCACTCGGTTGTCAATAATATCTGATTGGCTTTGTTCTGCTGTTTCCTTATCCAGGTAGCGGTCGACCCAAGTTGCAATCATTTCACCAGCATAAATAGCGTCTTTTTCCCGGCTGAGAAGGTGATCAGCCTGATCAAGGCTGAGAAAAGATTTTGGATGCTTTGCTGCTTGATAAATAAGCCGCGCATTTTCGATGTCAACGGTTTGATCAACTGGGGAATGCAGCACCAGCAGTGCAGTGTTCATTTGTCTGATCCGGTCTTCAGATCGGTGTGTTTCCAGATCATTGATGAAGTTTTCCCCGATGGTGAATTCACGTCCTGCAAGTTTAACTTTTGCATATCCTTGTTCTTTAATCGTTAATAGCGCATCACCAAGAAGGTGGTTTATATGCTGTGGATCGAAGGGGGCAGCTATTGTGACCACTGCCTGTACATCAGCAAGATACTGTGCAACCTGTAACACCGCAGCTCCGCCAAAAGAGTGTCCGATCAGAATGCTTGGCGGCTCATGATGCTCGGTTAGCCAATTAGCTGCTGCTTGCAAGTCTTCCATATTGGAACTGAGGCTGGAGGTGGAAAAATCCCCTTCGCTTTGACCCAATCCCGTGAAATCAAACCTGAGAACAGCAATCTTTTTTTGAGTTAATGCGCGGCTGATGTGACTGATAGCCTTAAGGCTTTTACCACAAGTGAAGCAATGCGCAAATAAAGCCCATGCAATGGTAGTCTCATCTTCAGGAAGATCAACTCTTCCCGAAAGAAGTGATCCAGAGCGGTTACTGAATTTTATTTGTGAACTTTTCATCAGGTTGCTCCCCGTTACAGATGTGGGTTATTGGGTTCTCTAGGAGGTTGTCGGGCTTTGCGGATCGTAACGAGAAATTGACGGTTCGAGGGCAGATTTTCGTAGATTTGAGAGCGAATAGCACCGCTATTTGTCGAA
>JASFYS010000112.1:0-4538 GCA_045047095.1 Desulfuromusa sp.
AGAGTATCGAGAAACTCTTTTACCTTGTCGTTATCGGTTGAATCCTGTTGCTTCTGGGTCGCTTCAACCTGCTGGCGTTGCACATTGTTAAGCTCATCAAGTGGCACATCCTCGAAACGGATGATTCCCTGGTTGTAATAGTCAAACTTGTCAATACCACGGCCCTTAAGATCAAAGATCGAATTCTCAGGGATATGTTGCCAGCAGTAGGGGATGAAGTCGCATTCGTAGGGATCGTTGCAATGCAGCCCGATATCGATATCGGGCTCGACACTTTCACGCATCGTCTCACGTAGTTCAGTGACGATCTCCGGCAGACTTTGCTGGCGTGCCGCAACCTTGAGACTGATATCCTCACTGGTGAAAAGCTTATTAACTTCAATCGCGCTCTGGCGAACATAGCTATTGTCGATATGCACGAGGAATGACTTGGAGATCGACAGGCCACAGCCATTAAGGACATAGTGCTGTACAGCAACGTCGTCGAGGTTGACCCCTTTAACGCTGGTGCCCATCTTGACTTCGTGGATCTGCCAGGCATCTTTTCCTCCATCGGCATCACGCACCAGGATATCGACTTTGATGAAGATAGCAGAAAAAGAAAAGGAAGCTTCGTAAATAACCTGTGCACCATTCTTGATGAGTTGTTTGGTGCGGGCAAGTTGCCCCGGGAAGGAAAGCCCCTCGTAGGGAACTTCAATCCCACCGGGAAAGAGTTGCTGGGCGAGGATACCGACTTCGGTGCCTGCTCTGAATTTGGCTTCGAGATCGGGTTGTGGGGGGAAGTCAAATTCTGGGGGATTTTTGGTCAGCCATAGTGCCTTCTGGCATTGCAGGCCTTTGAGGATCAGTGACTTGCTGAGACCGCTGCCCATGCTCCCTCCTTAAATCAATGATTACAATATGATTACTTTTTTGAGATTAGCAGGTTGGAGGAGGGGGGCAAAGGGAAAACTATTACAAGTGTAAAAACCCTTAAAACCGTCGGTTCCCGGACCGACAGCCGACTTCATTTTCTTTGGGTCGCAAAGAAAATGAAGCAAAAGAAACTTTTTTTATTTCTATCGCAAGGTTTCGGTACTTCTAGGAAAGGTGGTGGTTGGATACCGCAAAGAGACTCTGTCTCCGTGGCAGCTGAGAGCGACAGGCCCCAACGAAAAACAAGTTTTTCGAATGGGCTAAACGGGGAGGGAAGCGGGTACAATGGAGGTGTCTGCAGGTTTGGGGATTTTCTGAACGGGTAGATGCTATTGCTACTATCACAATAGAAACACCGCCGCATCAATTCCGCCCGTGTGAGCTTGCGAGCCGGGGCTTTTCGCTTTCAGCCGAATCAAAGCTCAACACTTTTTAGTTTAGTCAGACTCTGAAGAAGACTACCGAAATCAGGCGACAGAAATAAAAGAAGCCATTTTTTGCTTCCTTTTTGTTGGCGCCTGGACAAAAAGGAAGGCGTCTGGCGGGACGCGACCCGCCGGTGTTAGACCACTTTTTTCCCTATAGAATTCAACACTTAAAATTTTTTTCCAACACATCCCCAATAAAACGATAAACACTCTGAAATATCTCTTCTTCTCCCTCACCAGTGACAATAATATGCTTATCTCTTGGTAACAGCAGCAGTTTCTTCATGGAAGAGTTCACCCGATTATAAATGAGGTGTGCGCTTTTGGGGTTTACAACCGGATCATTGTCTCCTTGCAGAATCAGTATTGGATCGGTAATTTTTTCAAGCGTTTTATCCACTCTGGTCATGACCTTTTCCATTTGGGAGATGGAAGCCAGGGGGTGTTTAGTATAGTTGACAGCCGGATTTTCAGTATCGTTTTCGATCCACTCTTTGATCCCTTTTGCGTGTAGATAGGCGATCATTTCATTAAATGCGTGCAGAGTCGGTACGATATAGCTGACTTGAAGATTATGCAGCTTCAACGCCGAATTTATTGCAATCACACCATCGACTTCATACTGGGCCGCGTGCAAAAGAGCCAAAAGTCCACCGGTTGAAAATCCGCCGATAAAAACCTTATCACACACCTGCCTCATCATTGTGAATGCCCGTTCAAAATCCAGTTCCCAGTCATCAGCACTTACATGCAATAACGCTTCGGGATCAGTGCCATGTCCTCTCAGCCTGAGCAGATAGACATTAATACCTTTTTTAAACAGATATTCTGCCAGCTTTCTCGCTTCTGCCGGGGCGGCCATGTAGCCATGTGAGAAGACCAGACCGACACGGTTTTTTGCATCAAACCAGATTGTAGGAGCGCCAACATTCTCTTTGGCCGGGACTTCATCATGATAGGTGAAATACTCCTTTTCATAATAGTCCCAATCCTGCTGTTGAATATGTTCAAAGTTGTCAATTCGTAGTTCCTGCTCAGAAAAAATGGCATTATGATTTGCCAACTCAACGATATTCTTTTGCCATTTGACTTCATTCAGGATGACTTGCAGGGTGTTTTTTACTCTGACTTTGTTAAAGTTATAGTTCTGCTCAAGAAGATTTTTATCAAAGAGATAATCTCCTTCACTATCTTGAAAGAGGATATTTTGCACCACGGCCAGTTTGATTGCTGACACAAAAGGTTCATAGTGTTTATCAAGAATGAGTTTAAACAGTTCACCTTCCAGCTCAGGATGAAGGTTGAGCCCTTCAATTTTTCCGAGTTCTCTGGCATTTTTGTGGATGAGCGTTTTGAGGTAGCTTGGACAGACCTTCAAGGTTGGCATCGTGACCAGACTGAGGATAAATATATGATCAAAATTAATCTGCACATTGCCATACACTTTTTCCATGGCATCAGTGATTATTTTTTTTCTTTGACTATCGAAAAGTCTTTCTGCAAAGTCATCCTCCTCCACTGACCCGCTATAGTCCTTTTTGTAATCATCTATATATTTTCTAACTGCGATAGGTTTCCCAAAATGAAGATGCATGTTGGCAGCCATCAAAAGATTGATCTCAATTTCAAGTTCTTCAAAGAGTCTGGTGCCGCGAAAGTTAAAGCGCTTATCAAGCCAAAGCAGTAATTTGTGTTTTCCAGGACGAATTGGATAATAGGTGATGGAGAGCGGTACAATGTTAAGGGTGATATCCTTATCGATTTTTGTTCTGTCTATATCGACGTCATGGATGGAGCAAAACCTTTTAATCTTTTCATGATCATCTGATTCTTTGACCTTCTGTCTCATCAGTTCCGCTTTCAGTGCCAGTACCGCAGCACCCGTATGTACCGGCCCTTGGCGCATCGCTGTATGAATGCAAAACTCTCCATGGTCAAAAGTGATCTTCTTGTTTTTGACCATGTGCCCTTCCGGATAGATAATCCAATCGGCTCTTCCGGAGAGAAAATCATCGGCAATGATACAATCTCTGGCTTTGTTTTTGGTCGATATGGAACCGGCAAGGCGCATATAGTGACCGAGCCACCCAACGAAAACGGTATCATCTGCCAGAGAACGGGCAATCCGTTTACGTTGGTTAAAAAGCAGGTAGGGAATGACAAAGGTTTCAAAACGGGTAAAGTGATTTGCCAGAAACAGGACGGGTCCGTCGGGCAGCGTTTCACCGCTGGTAGTGAAGTTGGCACCGCTGAGTTTCTTGATGACGAACAAAAAAGCTGAAGAGATCCAAAGGACCAATTTTAACATCGGAAATAATCCTCCTGGCGGTGTGCCTCTATTGTGCTGCCAATTCCGGTTGCGAATCGGTCTTCAAGCGTACCAGCCTTTCCGATTCCGGCAACTTACTAAGGGTACGAACTTCCCCATAAAAACACTCAAGATTACCATGACATTGTACCAGAATTGCTTGAAATCCGGGAATCAGCTCACGGTAGGTGGCGATCCCGGCCAGACGGGCATTATTTAAGCCGCGTGCCATCCAACGATTAAATCCATTTCCGAGTTGGCCGGAATTCTTCATCTCTGCAAAACGATCAAGGGCCGTGGCGATCAACCGTTGTTTCTCTTTTCGCATCTGCTCAACGGGAAGGTCCCGACGGTAAAGATCTTTCAATTGTTCACGTGTTGTATGAAGATATTTTTGGAATATCTCACCTTGTTCCTGACGATTGAGAAAGCGTTGCCATTCTTCTGCTTTAGAATTCTGTTGAAACCAGCGCTGTACTCCTTCGATCTGCACGGTCATTGCAAAGGCTTCATTGAAAGAGGTGTCGTCGGCAATATATATAAGCTGGTGAGCCAACTCATGAAATATTAGACCGGCCAGACGGGCATCGGATGAGGAGACAAAGGTATTCAGAACCGGGTCATCAAACCAGTTGAGGGTCGAATAGGCCTGTACACCGTAGAGATCGACATCGTAGTTTTCTGCTTCTAGGCTGGTCGCTAGTTCCTTCGCTTTTGCTTGCTCGTAATATCCCTTGTAGGATACGCAGCCAGCGATCGGGAAACACCATTGTTTCGGTTCAAGGGAAAATTCTGCTGCGGCAACCACATTCCAGACTGCATAGGGACGACCGATATCGGCATAACAACGATAGCTGTCATTGTCCGGCAGGCCAAGTTCCGTC
>JASFYS010000113.1:0-30598 GCA_045047095.1 Desulfuromusa sp.
TGGGAAATTAGCTCCCCTATTGTCAGGATGTAGTAGTTTTACCATCATCTCAATGCCAAAATCCTGTAATTACTAGACAGTTTCAAGACCGCAACATCAGGGACAGTCCCCGATGTTGCTGGGGACAGTCCCTGATTTACTAACAGTTGTTTTGAATAGTGTCGAGATTCTTTACATATACCGATGTACTCCTCCCATTTATTAAATTTGCCGATCGTAAGCATTGACATGAGGTCACAGGTTGAGGACAATCTGATAAAGTAATGTAACTTTGTAAACAAGGAGTCCGTATTGAACCAATTCAACCAAACTGAACCCATCATCGTCCTCGACTTCGAAACCACTGGTCTTTACCCGGACAACGGCGATCGGGTGATTGAAATCGGAGCAGTTTTACTTCTTAACAACCAAATTGTTGATCAATTTCAGAGTCTGGTTAACCCGGGTTTCTTCATCAACCGGGAGATAGAAACTATCACTGGAATTTCCAACACCATGCTTAGTGATGCGCCAGCAACAGCAGAAGTGATGGAAAAGTTTGTAAAGTTTATCGACACTCACCCGCTGGTGGCACACAATGCTTCGTTTGACCGGTCATTTCTGGAGACAGAACTCGGTCATTTTGGCAAAAAGCGCCCGTTGAACTTTGGCTGCACGTTGCGAATTGCCCGTAGGCTTTATCCTGATGTCATCAACTACAAGCTGGAGACCTTGGTACGCTACAAAGAGATCCCTGTGAATAGTCAATTTCACCGGGCCCTAGCGGATGCGGAAATGGCTGCGTTACTCTGGGTTAAGATTATTGAAGATTTGAAAGAGCAATTTGGTTTTGAACATGTTTCTTTTGATTTAATGAAAAAAATCGGCAAAATGAATAAGGATAATACTTTTGAGCACCTCCGCAAGGAAGCAGAAGCGTTGCGGACACAAGAGATTGATACCACGGGGAATCTGTTTGGCTAAAAACAGAGAATGACGGAACTGTCCCCGAACGGGGGCTGTCCCAAGAATTTTGCGACGCGAACCAGCGTAGTTTCTAAACGGGACCGTCCCAAGGATTTTGCGGCACGGCACACCCAGGAATGTTTTAAAACCGTAAAGCAGGGACAGCCCCCGATAAAGCTGGGGTCAGTCCCGGTTTTACTAACAGTTCACCTAAAATAATAGACAAGGAATATCAAGTGAAAATCAGTATTGAATATTGTAATAGTTGAGGCTACCGTCCGAGTGCTACCAGTTTGGCAGCCAAAATAGAGCAGCAATTTCCGATTCAGGTCAAACTGATCCCTTCCAGTGGTGGAGTATTTGAAGTTGTTGTTGATAAGAAGCTGATCTATTCAAAAAAAATGACCGGTGAGTTCCCTTCTGAGCAGACGATTCTGAATATGCTGAGAGCAGATTGATCAAAAAAATACGGGACTGTCCCCGCACGGGGCTATCCCAGTTTTTTTTGCGATGCGACGCAGTTTTAAACCCGTAAACCCGGGACAGCCCCCGATGAAACTGGGGACAGTCCCGGTTTACTCAGGTTGGTTTTCGGCAAGTTGCCATAATGCTTGTACTGCTGGTTTTTGTAGGTTCCGTTTTGTGGAACATAAACCAACGATATAAGGCTCCAACCGCGGTGCCCGCTGCAGGACAACGACATCATCACGAAAAGGACTTCGCTCCAGAACCAACTGGGGGACAATTCCGACCCCGCAACCCAGGTGTGCCATGGGAATGATCGCTTCATTTCCCGACACTTCAGAACTGATATTGGGGACAATTCTATTCTTCTTCAACCACTTATCCAGTCGCCGCCGTGATAATCCGGATTGTGGAAGAACCAGCGGAAGTTGATTTAAATTGAGAGATTCATCTCTCCTTTGGAGGATCGAATCGGCAAGCTGTTTCCCAGCAATAAAAATCAGCGGTGTCGTCATAATCGGCAGAAATTCAATCCCAGCGCTACGTCGGTCTGGCAAAGCGGCCACAGCAATATCAATTTCTCCTGACTCCACCTGATTCACCGCTTTTTCTGCAGCACCAGTGCGCAGCTCCAGGTGAACATCAGGAAAAGCTTTGCGGTAAGCCTCCAAAAGATCTGGAAGAAGACTGTAAACAGCGGTAATCGAAGCATAAAGAGAGAGAGTCCCGGCAACTTTTTGGGGAACCATCAGGGAATCCTGAAAATTCTGATAATCTTGAAGTGCCTGTCGTGCGTACAGGCGAAACTGTTTGCCAGCGGGTGACAATTGAACCGTGCGGTTATCCCGCTCAAATAAAACTTGTCCCAGTTGCTGCTCCAGCCTTTGAATCGTACGCGTCAAAGCCGATGGGCTCAAGTTACAGGCCTGACTGGCACGACCAAAATGAAGCAAATCGGCTGTTGTTAGAAAGGTTTTGAGTTCTTGAATATCCACATGAACCTCTTTAGACAATATTTCATATTATGCAATACAATATATACAATAAATCAATTTACGCAATACTGTTGATTGGGTTATTGTGTGCGCTATTCTGATATAGGAATAGCAAGAGCGGGGTTGTCCAAAGCTTTTGCGGCGTGCGTTATAGTTTCGAACCCGTAAATCCGGGACAGTTTAAGCAATATCGCAGCAAATACGGGACTGTCCCCAGGTTCATCGGGGACTGTCCCAAGAAGTTTACGGCTTTTGCGGCGTGCGTTACAGTTGCAAACCCGTAAATCCGGGACAGCCCCCGATGGTGCTGGGGACAGTCCCGGATTTACTAACAGTTGTTAATTTTCCGATTGAACACTCATATAAACAAGGAGATTTACTATGAGCCAAAACTATTTCAATTCACTTCCGTTCAGCCGCAAATTGCAAGAGCTGGGTACCTGCCGTTTTATGGATGCTGAAGAATTTACTTCCGGCTGTGAATATGCCAAAGGAAAGAAAATCGTCATCGTCGGATGTGGAGCTCAAGGGTTAAATCAGGGGCTGAATATGCGTGACAGCGGCTTGGATGTTTCTTACACTTTGCGCAAAGAAGCCATTGCCGAAAAACGGCAATCCTATATCAATACTTCGAGTAATGGCTTCAAAGTTGGTCTCTACGAAGAGATGCTGCCGACCGCCGATATCGTTATGAACTTAGCTCCCGACAAACAACATACGGATGTCGTCAACACCGTTGTCCCATTGATGAAAAAGGGTGCAACCTTCTCCTATGCGCATGGATTTAATATTGTTGAAGAAGGGACAGAAATCCGCAAAGATCTGACCGTGATCATGGTTGCCCCAAAATGTCCCGGTACTGAAGTCCGTGAAGAGTACAAGCGCGGCTTTGGCGTCCCGACCCTGATCGCCGTTCATGGTGAAAATAATCCGAATGGCGATGGTCTGGAGATCGCAAAAGCGCTCTGCTCGGCTCAGGGTGGTGACCGTGCCGGGGTTCTGGAATCCTCCTTTGTTGCTGAAGTCAAATCCGACCTGATGGGTGAGCAAACAATTCTCTGTGGGATGTTGCAGGTTGGCTCACTGCTGTGCTTTGACAAAATGGTCGAAAATGGCATTGATGCTCCCTGGGCGGTCAAACTGGTGCAAAAAGGTTGGGAAACCATGACTGAAGCCCTTAAGCATGGGGGAATCACCACGATGCTCGATCGCCTCTCCAACCCGGCTAAAATGGAAGCCTTCGATCTTGCAGAAGAGCTCAAAGAGATCATGCGGCCGCTGTTTGAAAAACACATGGACGACATCCTCTCCGGTGAGTTTTCCAAAACGATGATGGAAGACTGGGCTAATGATGATCAAAACCTGCTGAAATGGCGTGAAGAGACCGGACAGACTGTCTTTGAAAAAACGGAAGGGTTTGGTGAGATTTCTGAACAGGAATATTTTGACAAAGGGATTTTGATGGTTGCGATGGTCAAGGCCGGCGTGGAACTTGCCTTCGAAACCATGGTGATTTCCGGGATTGAACCAGAGTCAGCTTATTACGAGTCACTGCATGAAACGCCATTGATTGCCAACACCATTGCCCGCAAAAAGCTCTATGAAATGAACCGGATTATTTCCGATACAGCAGAATATGGTTGTTACCTGTTTGCTCACGCCTGTGTCCCGTTACTGACAGATTTCATGGCTTCCGTCGATACCGATGTCATCGGTAAAGGCCTATCGATCAAAGATACCCAAGTCGACAACCAGGATCTGGTTGAAATAAATGCCGAAATTCGTAGCCATCTGGTTGAAGAAGTTGGTGCAGTTTTGCGTGAAGCGATGCAGGGGATGAAAGCTATTGCTTAAAAACCTCTCTCGATCTATTGCACCTGGGAGCTAAGAATGGTATTGTTTAGTCAACAACTTGCGAAGGGAGTGAGACATGATTGTTTCTAAGCCACCGCAGTATGAAGCTGTAAGTTACTAGATAATATCTGATATAAAGATTTAAAGCTTAACACTAACAATATGGACAAAGAAGCCTCGGTGAAAATCGGGGCTTTTTTGTTATCTGCTACGCATTGCGCTGTAAAAACTGCTATATTTGATGGCGTTGTAAAAAAGTCCGCCCCACAGCGTTGCAGCGGTTTTTCAAGGCCTTGATATACACTATGTATGTCTTCGTCCTTGAAAAACCACTCCGCCTTGTGGGACAAAATTTTTGCTTAGCCATCTGATTTGTTTTTTGCGAGACCATCATATTTGCCATATCGACTAGTCCTTAACATCATTGCTGGGAGCCCACCATGACCATTTCAGCCGCTGTCCCGACCGTTTATAATCACAAGCCCTTTCCTCAATTTATTCAAGAATTCAAGGCACAACTCAAACATCTTTTTTATGTACGTAGTGATATAAATCAGCTCAGTAGCAAACGCGGTATGCCCCCTTTTATCTTACGTGAAATCATGTCCAGCAATCCACTGTCGACCTATATTCCTGAACAATATGGTGGCCGCGGTGGACACATTCATGAAGGGCTTGCATTGGCAGCGGCGGCTAGCTATGAATCACTCCCTTTGTCATTAGGGTTCGGGATCAACTGGGCTCTATTTCTGCAACCGACAGGAAAATACGGTCAAGAAAAAATTAAGTCGGTCATTTTTGATGACTTTCTTAGAAATAGAAAAATGGGTGGATTGATGATTACCGAACCCGATTACGGCAGTGATGCTCTGCATATGAAAAGTTCGTACACCCATGAAAACGGTCAATACCATATCCAGGGAACCAAACACTGGGCAGGGTTGACCGGCTGGGCTGATTACTGGTTGCTCACCGCCCGGCATAAAAATACTGATGGGGGTTTAAAACGTGACATCGACTTTTTTATCTGCGATGCCAATGGTCCGGAACAAAACATTGAAGTTGAAGAGTTCTACGAAAACCTCGGTATTTATTTTCTCCCCTATGGACGTAATCGAATTGATGTGAAGGTTCCTGCCGTCCACAAACTACAGCCGGAGAGCACCGGAATCAAAATGATGCTGGATATCCTGCACCGCAGCCGGATGCAGTTTCCTGGTATGGCAATGGGCTTTCTGCAACGCATGTTGGATGAAGCCGTTCAACATTGTCAACAACGCCACGTTGGAGGGAAGAGTCTCTTTAACTACGATCAGGTTCAGCAACGGATCTCCCGGTTGCAATCGGCCTATACGATCTGTTCAGCCATGTGTTTCAACAGCAGTCATAAAGCCGGGATCAAAAACAACCTGGCACCGCATGGTCTGGAAGCCAATGCGGTTAAAACCTATGTCACCGACTTGATGCAGAGCTCAGCTCAATCGCTGTTGCAGCTGGTTGGGGCTAAAGGGTATCGACTTAATCATATTGCCGGACGCGCCATAGTTGATAGCCGTCCGTTTCAGATTTTTGAAGGGTCGAATGACATTTTATATATTCAGATAGCCGAAGCCATCCAGAAACAGATGCAAAGAGCAAAACAACAGAACCTGTTCCAGTTTCTGCAACACCATGAATTAACTGAGTTTTCAGCAGAACGGCTCAGAAAACAGTTTGATTTCACCCTTGAGCAACAGTTATCACAACGCAAACTGACTGAGTTAGGTGGGATTATCAGCCGCGCCATCGCGATGAATCTGGTCCTGAAATTAGCCACTACAGGATTTAAAAAGGAACTTATAGAAACTGCTCTAAACAATATTTATCAAGAGATTTCAACATTAATGGGAGGCTTCACGACTAAAAACTCTACAAGCTTTATCGAGAGCTATGAAGACGATGGGTCTTGGTTTGATTGTTATAGTCGCAGCTGCTAATCATGCTCTGGATATTCACAAATTCGTGACAACTGTAAAGTAAATACAGTAAAATATTGCAGGAGTGATTTTATTATGGCAATGGACAACAAAAATAGAATGGATGATGAAAAACGCAATCAACTTGTTTCTGCAATGCGTCAGGAAGAGAAGCAACGCCAGGCGGGCTATCGCGAACAGGCCTTGAAGCTGTTTCCCCATGTTTGTGGTCGCTGTGGTCGTGATTTTGAAGAAAAAAAAGTACGGGAGCTAACGGTTCATCATCGAGATCACAACCATGACAACAATCCCCATGATGGCAGTAATTGGGAGTTGCTGTGCATCTATTGCCATGATCATGAACATACCCGTGGAATTCAAGAAGCACGACTGGATGGGGGTTCTGATAGATCACAGGGATCTGAAGATACGCTCTCTCACTCCCCTTTTGCAGCTCTAGCTCAAAAACTGGAAGAGAAAAAATAACATTAAGTTACGGATAGAAACCTTTGAGCCAATAAATGACGAATTTTGAGCTCGTAAAACAGTAAAAAAGCAGTATTTCCCCAGAAGAAATGCATACCTTATTTCAATTCCTAAAAGATTAAAACCAAAAAACCATCTACAGGTCAAAAACAAATCCACACGACAATATTCCGGGATCAGAAAATTCTTGACTTTTCTTAGTGATTATTTATTATTATCAACAAATATATAGACATTGTTCTGTCTATCCATAACTCTTTGATTTGATCAATTGATTACCAGACACAGGGATCCCTCATGTCATTTTTCCGTAGTATCTACACAAGTCTTGAAAAAAGTCTCTTTAACACATTGATGCGTAAACTATTTGGAAATATTGCATTTCTATTTTTGTTGCAGTTGTTATTATTTAGCTGCATTTATTATAATATTGGTGCTTTACGCGATGTCCTCGCTTCAGGAACTCACCCACAAACTGATCTGATGAACAGCATCGCAGATCGGGCTGTTTGGCAAGCAACGACTCTTTTTCTTATATCTTTATTTGTGGTCATCGGGTCATTACTGTTTTTACGGTATCTATTCGTTCGACCGGTGCGTAATCTGAATAGTCAACTTGAAGAGATGAACAGTGGTGATATGAATCTTGCTAACCATCTCCAAATAACATCCCACGATGAATTTCAAGATCTTGCCAATAATTACAACAACTTTCTCGACCAACTGCGAGGAACGGTTCACAGCCTGCGTAAAATGGGGATCAATGTTGCTGTTGGCTCAACAAAGGTAGTCAATCAGGCAAAAGAAGCATCACGCAAGGCAATCAGCCAGGGTGAACTTTCTTCCATCGTTTTCAGTAACAGCGAAGAAGCAACTCAAACTCTAGAAAATATTTCTGATAATGCTCAACGTATTGCTGCATCAAATTCAGAAAGTCTAAACTCTGCACGAGAGTCTTTGGTCGAACTACAATCAGTCAACCACAACATGGAAGAGATGCTGGAGCAGATTCAACAACACGATCAAACTATCCAAATTATGGGTAACAAATCCCGGGACATCCGCAAAATCATCTCAACAATTCAGGGAATTTCATTCCAAACTGGACTTCTATCACTCAACGCAGCCGTTGAAGCCGCCCGTGCTGGCGAGGCGGGAAAAGGGTTTTCTGTTGTTGCCAGCGAAGTTAAAAAATTATCTGAGGAAGCCAATAAATCCAGTGAACAGATTGCCAACCAAATTACGGATATGCTCAGCAGCATCGATCATGCACTTGCTGAAGCAAACAAAATCAATCAAGCGGCTGAACATACGATGAACGTCTCACAAATCGCTTGCGATAATTATGGGGGACTTATCAAGGAATTTGACGATAATCATGGCTTATTGACCCAGATTACAGCCTCTGTTGAGGAAATATCAGCAACCAACATGGAAACCCACAGTCAGGTCTCCAATATTCGAGATCTAAGCAACATTGTCGGCGAACGCACCACGTCTTCAGAGCAAATTGCTGTCAATCTGCAGACAACCAGTGAATCACTACAACAATTAGTTGCCAAATTTATTACTGGTGAGGGAGTCTTTGAACAAATTTTGGAGTTAGGCAGAACCTTCCGTGATAAAGCAGTCGACCATATCAGCAAATTATCCAGTAGCGGGGTGAATGTTTTTGATACCAACTACCAGGAAATCCCCAATACCAGCCCCGCCAAGTACTCGACCAGCTACGACCAGCTATTTGCGCAGCATCTGCAACCGACCTACGATCAGACTCTCAGCCAGATACCTGCAGGAATCTTTGCAATTTGTGTCGATGTTAACGGCTACGGACCAACCCATAATAGTATTTTCTCCAAACCTTTAACCGGAAATCCTGAGCAGGACGTGGTAGGAAGCCGTGATAAACGGATGTTCAATGATCCAACTGGATATCGTAGCGCACAAAACACAGAAAAATTCCTATTACAAACCTATATGCGTGACACTGGTGAAATTCTTAGTGATCTTTCTTTACCGATTCATATAGATGGGCGACACTGGGGAGCAATCAGACTAGGGTTCAATCCACAAGTACTGCTTGATTAGCCGCAGTCAAAAAAGGCCGTCTGAATTTCCAGACGACCTTTAAAATACCTCACTCCCACTCTATTGTAGCGGGTGGTTTACTCGAAATATCATAGGTCACCCGATTAATCCCCTTCACTTCATTGATGATTCGGTTACTGATTCGAGCCAGATCTGCGTAAGGCATAGGATACCAATCAGCGGTCATAAAATCCTTTGTTTCGACCGCACGTAAAGCGATCACATATTCATAAGTGCGCCCATCTCCCATGACACCAACCGACTTAACTGGCAAAAAGACGGCAAACGCCTGACTGATTTTGTGGTAATGACCACTCTCATAGAGTTCTTCAATATAAATAGCATCGGCACGGCGCAAAATTTCGCAATACTCTTCCTTAACTTCGCCAAGAATACGCACACCGAGCCCAGGACCGGGAAATGGATGGCGCCAAACCATCTGATGCGGCAAACCAAGTTCTTCGCCTATCGACCTGACTTCGTCCTTAAATAATTCTCTAAGCGGTTCCAGTAATTTCAACGTCATATAATCTGGCAACCCACCAACATTATGATGGCTCTTGATATTGTGCGCCTTACCAGTTTTGGCTCCAGCTGATTCTATAACATCAGGATAGATGGTTCCCTGCGCCAGCCACATTGCATCTTTGATATTTTTAGATTCTTCTTCAAAAATATCGACAAACAGATTTCCAATTATTTTCCGCTTCTGTTCCGGATCGACAATCCCAGACAAACCATCATAGAAGCGCTGCTGAGCATTAACTCGGGTCACTTTGACGCCCATATTACTGGCGAAAGTGGCCATAACCTGATCCCCCTCATCAAGCCGTAACAGACCATTATCAACAAAAACACAATGGAGTTGTGCGCCGATTGCGCGGTGAATCAATGCAGCAGCTACAGAAGAATCGACCCCACCAGACAATCCCAGAATGACCTGAGCACTGCCAACCTTTTCACGGATTCGCGCTATAGCATCCTCAATAATCTGTCCGGGAGTCCATTGCCCAGTGCAACCGCAAACTGTGCGCACAAATGTATTAATCAGTAACTCACCATGCGGGGTATGATTGACTTCCGGGTGAAATTGAACACCATAGAGGTTGCGAGCAACATTCTGAATGGCACAAACTGGAGCATTGGCGGTTTTTGCCACAACCTCAAATCCTTGCGGCATGGTTTCTACGTGATCACCGTGACTCATCCAGACAGCACTTTTGCCATCGTTGAAAAAACCATCAAACAGGGGACCGGGGCTTCCCTGGCTGATTAATTCGGCATGTCCATATTCACGCTTGCCGGCAGGAACAACGTTGCCACCAAAATGTCGGCTCATCAACTGCATGCCGTAGCAGAGACCAAGAACCGGCACCCCCAACTCAAACAACTCTTCGACAATCGCCGGAGCTCCATCCTCATAAACTGATTTAGGCCCACCAGAAAGAATAATCCCCTGCGGCTTAAATGCTTTGATCTCCTCCAGTCCCATATCAAACGGATGGAGTTCAGAATAAACGTGACACTCACGAACTCGCCGGGCTATGAGTTGGGTATACTGGGAGCCGAAATCAAGTATTAAAATTTTTTCACTGTGGATATCTGACATTATCTTACCGCCCTAGGTTCAAGGTTCAAGGGACAAGGTAGAACCTCCCCTCTAATGTTTATTGGTAAATGATCTTCTTGTTTGAATTAAACCAACTATCATTGATGATATTTCTTTAGTTTCATCAATCCACAAAGATCCAGTCTCTTTCTCAATATAACCGATATCCACACCAATATATATCTGGGTTCGCAATTCACCGCAGGATCCTTTTGCATAGGAAAAAAATTGCAAACTTTCTTTTAGTGATTGGCGCTCAAAGCCTTCGGCAATATTGCTCGAAACCGACAGACCTGACCGGGTAATTTGATCTTTGAACCCATAATCTTTCAAAGAACGTAAGTTTTTATAAATTTCAGCACTCAAACGAGCAGAGCGTTTCCAAACATCCAACTCCTCAAACTTCATTTCCCCTCCAAATAAAAGAGTTCTAGCTTGCTCCTTGAACCTTGCTCCTGAAACCTTCTAACTGCTCCGTTCCATGCGGTAATTTGGTGCTTCCTGAGTAATAATAACGTCATGGACATGCGATTCACGTAACCCGGCATTAGTAATGCGGATGAACTCCCCTTTTTGCTGCAACTCCTGGATGGTGCGACAACCGGTGTAGCCCATTCCGGATCGCAAACCACCGATCAACTGATGAATATTATCAGAGAGGGATCCACGATAAGGAACCCGCCCTTCAATCCCCTCAGGAACCAGTTTGACATCCTCCTCCTCAGCCTGAAAGTAGCGATCCTTGCTCCCCTGTTTCATTGCCGCCAGGCTGCCCATGCCACGATATGATTTATAGGTACGACCCTGATAGAGGATTGTATCGCCCGGTGATTCTTCGGTACCGGCAAACAGGGAACCAATCATGATAATGTCGGCTCCGGCGACAATCGCCTTAGGCAGATCTCCAGAAAACTTTATTCCACCATCAGCAATCAAAGGGATTCCGGCAGCATGGGTGACTTTGGCAACATGCTGGATGGCAGAAATCTGCGGCATTCCGACCCCGGCAACCACCCGGGTGGTACAGATCGAACCCGGTCCGATACCAACCTTGACTGCATCAACTCCGACATCAATCAGTGCCTTGGCGGCCGCACCAGTGGCAATATTACCTGCCATCAGCTGAACATCAGGGTAACTTCTACGCAATTGAGCAATCGTATCAATAACCCCCTGACTGTGCCCATGAGCCGTATCGACCACCAACAGATCAACCCCTGCCGCAACCAAAGCAGCCGCACGCTCATCAAGATCAGCACCGACACCGACCGCTGCCCCGACCCGCAATCTTCCCAGATCATCCTTACAGGAATGGGGATATTTCCGAACTTTCTCAATATCCTTGATGGTTATCAAGCCCTTCAAGACAAAATTGTCATCAACAACCAGAAGTTTTTCAATCCGGTGCTCATGTAAATGATATTTGGCTTCCTCCAAAGTTGTACCTGGTGGAACTGTAACCAGTTTCTCCTTGGTCATAACATCGCCAATCAATTGTTCCAGATTAGTCTCGAAACGGAGATCCCGATTAGTCATGATCCCGACAAGTTTGCCATTTTTGGTCACAGGAACCCCAGAGATACGATATTTTTTCATCACCGCTAAGGCTTCAAAAATCTTTTGATCAGGATCCATGGTGATCGGATCGACAATCATTCCACTCTCCGATTTTTTCACTTGATCTACCTCAGTTGCCTGAGATTTTGGGCTCATGTTTTTATGAATAATTCCCAGCCCTCCCTCACGAGCCATTGCAATTGCCGCACGGGATTCGGTTACAGTATCCATTGCTGCAGAAAGGAGAGGAATATTCAGAGTAATAGTTTTTGTTAACTGGGTGGTCAGATCGACCTCTTTTGGCAAAACCTGAGAGTGTGCGGGAATCAGCAGAACATCATCAAAAGTTAAACCTAGAGGAATTTCAGCATCTTGCATGACTGCTCCTTCAATAAAGGGGAGGGATATTTTTAACCGAAGAATCTAGTCAAAATAGAATTGCAAGTCAATCATTTATGACAAATCGGGCAATTCATGAATTGCCCGATTTGTCATTGCAACAACGTGAAAGGGCGATTCGTGAACTGTCCCTACGGGCAGATTTATTTACCCTGCAACAGATATGCTTCTATAAATCCATCCAGATCGCCATCGAGAACCGCATCGGCATTTCCGGACTCATGTCCGGTACGATGATCTTTCACCATCCGGTAAGGGTGTAGCACATAGGAACGGATTTGGCTGCCCCAGCCGATCTCCTTTTTCTCCTCAGAAAAGGTAGCAGCTTCTTCTTTCTTCTTGCGTATCTCCATTTCGTAAAGACGCGCCTTCAACTGCTTCATTGCCGTGGCTTTATTGCTATGCTGCGACCGTTGATTTTGACAGGCGACCACAATACCGGTAGGAATATGGGTAATCCGAATCGCCGAATCGGTTTTATTGATATGCTGACCACCGGCACCACTGGCGCGGAAGGTGTCAATTTTGAGGTCTTTGTCCTCAACTTCGATCTCAATGGAATCGTCCAGTTCGGGAAAGACAAACACCGAACAAAAAGAGGTATGACGCTTGGCGTTGGCATCAAATGGGGAGATCCGTACCAGTCGATGGATGCCACTTTCGGAGCGCAGATAACCATAGGCATAGTCACCCGCCACGGTAAAGGTCGCACTCTTGATCCCGGCCTCTTCGGCCGGCTGATAATCGGTAAATTCGACCTTAAAACCTTTTCGCTCGCAGTAACGGAGATACATCCGCAAAATCATATCGGCCCAGTCCTGAGCTTCAGTCCCTCCGGCACCGGCATTGATACTCAAGGTCGCATTATTGGCATCATGTTCCCCGGATAGCATCCGGGCAAACTCCATTTTATCAATCAGTTTTTTCAGATCAGGCAACAGAGCATTAACTTCAAGGAGGGTTTCATCATCCTCCCCTTCTTCACCCATCTCTATCAATACCTGAATATCATCCAACTGCTGTTCAGTCGAGACACAATCCTCAACAATTTTTTTCAGCAGGGTATGTTCTTTCAACCGTTCCTGAGCCTGCTCACCGCGATCCCAGAAATCGGGCTTGGCTATTTCGGCTTCCAGCTCTAAAACCCGCTCCTGCTTTCCCGGAACGTCAAAGGTACCTCCATAGTTCTTGAAGTTTTTCCTGTAGTTGTTTTACCGATTCTTTTGGCTCACGAAACATCTGCTTCTCCCCTATATTGATCAGATAAATATTGATGGCGTCGCAAAAAGTCCGACCCACGGTGTTGCAGCGGTTTTTCAAGACCTTGACATACCATATGTATGCCTTCGCCCTCGAAAAACCACGACGCCTTGTGGAACGAAATTTTTGCTTGGCCATCTCATTAGTTTTTGCGAGTGCATAAATATTGATAGAAAAATAAAGGGGCAGTGTAACTGAACCGAGGTAAAAAATCATCATTCAGAACAAAAAAGGTCAACCTTTTTTGTGGTTGACCTTTTATTGTTAATTATTGGAGTTTTTTAGGTTATTTAAACAGTAACAGCATCCTGATTTGGATTCTGAGACAGACGCCAATTGGTCACAAAAACCACCACAAAAGCGACCAAACCAAGCAGGTGGATCAACCAGGTTGTTGGCCACAACAGCGCAGCGGCAGCAGCAAGGATCAACAAACGCATGGGAAAATTCAGCTTAGCTTCCATATACCCCTCGATTCCGGCAGCGAAAGCATACAACCCGAATAGGGCAAAAAAGAAAATCCCGAACACCTCCAACCAGGCACCGCCGATAAATGGAGTATAAGCAAACAGTAAGGGCATAATGTACATCCCCTTGGCAATTTTCCAGGCTTGAAACCCGGTTTCCATCGGTTTAGTTCCGGCAATTGCCGCACCGGTAAAAGCGGCAAGAGCAACCGGTGGAGTGACATTTGAATCCTGGCTTAACCAGAATACGATCAGATGCGCTGATAATAAGCCATACATCAACACCGATCCGCTCAACATCGATTCACGAACGGCACTGATTAAATCGATCGGGACAGCATCAATGACCGCCCGAGCTGCGGCCTGAGTCATTGGACTGCCGATTTCAGCCAGATGTTCCGGAGCCGCCAACATAAAAATAGCCTTTGCCGTTTCACTCACTTGACCATTAACCAGAGCATCAACCAGCATCCCGTCCGAAATCAGACCATGCAATGCCGGAGCTGACAAAGTGCCGAGGACGATATAGGCTGCGGTAACCGGCAATCCCATCCCCAGAACCAGTGATGCCAGGGCAACCAGCAAAATTGCAATGATCATACTGTGACCGGCCCATTGGGTGATCATCAAGGAGAAGGTATTGCCAATTCCTGCGGTGGCAATCACGTTGACAATCAACCCCACAGAACACAGTAATATGGCGGTCATCGCCATATTCTTCGCCCCCAGAGCCATCGCTTCTATCACCGCCTTCAGACCCATTTTATTGGGGCTGAACCACGATGAAACCACCACCGCAATAATACTGATTCCAGCAGCATAAGTTGGGGTAAAACCATAAATGAGCAGCGCGATAAGAACCCCGATCGGAGCCAGAAAAACCACCCCACCCTTTTTTAATACTGCAATTGCAGAAATCCGTTCATCATCAACCGCCGTGACGAAACTGCGCTTTGCCTCAATACGGACAAAGAAAGCCACAGTTGCAAAATAGAGAATCGCGGGAAGAATACTGACCAGCACGATGGTGTTATAGGAAATCTGGGTATAGGTGGCCATAATGAAGGCACCCGCCCCCATAATCGGAGGCATTAACTGTCCGCCGGTGGATGCTGCGGCCTCAGTTCCAGCAGCAAATTTAGCGGGGAATCCAGCTTTCTTCATCAACGGAATCGTGATAACCCCGGTCGAAGCAGTATTGGCAACAGCAGAACCGGAGATCGTTCCCATCAGTCCAGAAGCCATAACGGCAACCAGCCCCGGACCACCGACAAAGCGTCCAGCAACCGAACGCGCCAAGTCAATAACAAATTCTCCGGCACCAGAACGGAGTAAAAAAGCCCCAAACAGGATAAACATAAAAACATAGGTGGAAGAGATCCGGGCAATCGTTCCGAACAGTGCATCATCCCCATAAACACTGCGAAATAAAATTGTCTCGGCACTCAACCCGGCAAATTTAAAGACCCCGGGAACCATCTTTCCCCACCAGCCAACATAGGTCAGAGCGATAATAATCAAAACCGGGATAAACCAACCGGCCACCCGCCGGGTAAATTCTAAAGCACAAAGTATCAGAACAATCCCCACCACCCACTCGACCGGAGACAGAATGACCCCGCGAGCATAAATTGCATCTTCCATGGCAATCATGTAAACAGCAGAGCCGGCGGCGATCAATCCAAGCAGAATATCGGAAATCCGCCATGGAATTGAGCCGTTTTTTTTCAACGGGTAAAGCAGTGCCGCAATCAGGGCAAACCCGGCAAAATGTAAAGAATTCTGCCAAAGGGTTGGGAGAACTGTGACAACATTGAACCAGATATGCACAAGTGATATTGCAACACCCAAGATCAGTAACGATATTTTTAGCAGGGGGTGAACTTCAGGTTCAGATGCGATCATGGCGGGGAGACTCCAAATAAAAAAACCTGAATAGCAGATTCAGATTAAAAGATACGGCCACCCAATCTATCCGGGTGGCCGCTGAAATGTTTATTATTTAACCAGCAAGCGGGAAGGAATTTTAATCCCAACTTCTTGATAGTACCTAGCTGCACCGGGGTGCAGAGGCATAGGCAAACCAGAAATTGCTTTTTCGATCGCCATTGCTTTGGTCGCACCATGGATTGCGTTCAAAAAGGGCAGGTTTTCATAAACAGTCTTGGTAATCCGGTAGACAGCATCCTCATCAACATCAGCTCGAACCGCAAGGAAGTTTGGTTGGGCAATGGTCCGGATCTCCTTTTTCTGATTAGGATAGGTGTTGGCGGGAATAATATAACGGGTCCAGAGACCGAGACCACCATCAGCCTGCTTCATCTGCGCATCAGTAAAATCGAGAATCGCCATCTTGTCACCAAGATTGGCAGCAGCCTTGGTGACAGCACTGGCAGGAACACCCGCAGGGATACCAAAACCGGAGATCTGACCATTCTGTAATGCATCCGCTGTCGGGCCATAGCCAACGTGGATGAGGCTGTAATCCTTGTTGATGTCAATGCCGAGATTACCCAACAGGACGGTATTAGAACCGATTGTCCCGGAGTTCTTCTTCCCCATTGACATGGATTTACCTTTCATTGCAACAAGGTCGGAAACGGTTCCAGATTTTGCAAACTTTTTCAAAACAGCATAGTGCTCAACATTCTGCCAAAGCATGCTGACAGCTCGCAGCTCTTTCTGTGGTCCCATGCTGGCAATCGGGCCGGTCCCATTCCACGCATAAGCACCATAAAGCCCTTGAAGAATCGCAAACTGAACTTCATTTTTCTCCAGCAACTTAATATTTTCCCCGGAACCAGCCGAGTTAATAGCTGACATGCCAATCTTCTGTTTAGGCTGAAGCTTGACTTTGACAACAGTTGAAAGAGCGACGCCAACAGGATAATAGGTTCCACCGGTTGATGCAGTTGCGAGCAGATAATTACGTTCTTTCGGTGCTGCCTGAACGGTAGCAACAGAACTGAATACGAAAGCAGCGGCAACAATGAAAAAAGTAGCTTTTTTGAATCTTTTGACGACTGACATTTTGTCCTCCTTATTTCGGGGTTAGTTAATTTTTTCCTTACAATATCGATACTCACGACAAAGCAAAGGGTGTGCCAGCTTTAAACCGGCGTTTTGAATTATTACAACGAGGAGGCTGCACACCCTAAACCTTAGCATCTTGCAGGTTATTTACGTGTCAACAGGGCAAAATTTGCGCTGGTTTAGGTATACAGAGTACGAGAGGATCAGCGTTTTATTGCCAACCGGCAGTGGAATTTCGGCAAGATCTTGCCGAAACTTGACAGTTAAACATTTGTTCCTTAGTTCCAGAGAGATCCCCCTGAACACAGCTGGCAATTGAAACTGATCATATTCAGTCGCAGAAAACGATCAGTTTCGAGTGCAATTTGCCCATCTTGATTTTGGTATAATATTATTTCACCTTTATCACCCATTGCCTATTTTACCCTCTCGACAAAAGAGCATTCCAAGCACCTACTGCTTGAAATCCCGGATCCCCACACTGCCACGCAAACCATCGGCAATCTGCCAGATGCTACGGTGCAGATCACGTACGGAAAATATGTTTTCATGGTGCAATATCCATCTAACCTGAAATCGTACCTAAATATAATTTTTTCGCTCCAAACTATGACGCGCCATTTTTTCATTCAGAGTACGCCGTGGCAAATCCAGAGTATCCATTACCGCCTGAACATCCCCTTTATGACGGATCAAGGCCTGCTCGAGAAGCAGATGCTCATAATGACGCATCTGATCCTGCAATGAAGCTATTTCCGGGGTTGAACTGCCTTGTCCCGGATGCCGGAGAACGGAAGCCAACCGCTGCCCTTTAGGGATTGATGAAAGGACATATCGCTCAGCAATATTCTTCAGTTCACGAACATTGCCGGGCCAGTCATGACTCATCAACAAGCCGATATCAGCATCCAGAAGAGAGATTTCTGGACGATTATAAGTAGCAGCAGCCTGTACCACAAAATAATCGAATAGCAGGAGGATATCTTCTCCACGTTCGCGCAATGGTGGCACCCGGAGTTCGACAACGTTGATTCGATAGTAGAGATCCTCACGAAAAGTTCCGGCTGCACATTCAGCCAGCAGATCTTTGCTGGTTGCACTGATCAGTCTGATGTCAAGCGGTTGCGGCTCATTACTGCCAATTCTGATCACTTCACGTTCCTGTAGAGTTCTCAGCACCTTGACCTGTAAAGATATTGGCATAGTTCCAATTTCATCAAGAAATAAAATCCCCCCCTGCGCATATTCGAAACGTCCGATCCGAAGTCGTTCAGCACCGGTAAAAGCACCTCGTTCATGCCCGAACAGCTCACTTTCAAATATGTTCTCCGGCACTGCACCACAGTTGACCGCAACATATTTCCTCTTTTTACGCGCTCCAAATTCATGCAAACAACGGGCAACTATTTCCTTGCCGGTTCCGGTTTCCCCCTGCAGCAGAACTGGCGCATTGGTATCTGCGATATCTAAAATCTCTTCACGCAAGCGACGGATCTCGGGACTATTACCAATTAAACGCTGCTCAATGCCGGTAGACCCGGCTAAACGACAGTGAAGCTCACGATTTTCCATGATCAGGCGGCGTTTTTCACAAGCTCTCTGGACCACATCAAGGAGTCTTTCCGGCTCAAATGGTTTTTCGATGAAATCATAAGCCCCCTGCCGCATCGCCTCGACTGCCATTTGAACAGCACCGTGAGCAGTCAATAAGACCACCGGGATATCCGAATCCAGTGCATGCAGACGAGAGAGAAACGCCATACCGTCCATCCTTGGCATTCTGATATCACTCACCACAACACCATCAAATTTATCTGTCAGTTGATTCAAAGCAGACGGTGCATCAGGAAAACTCTGGACCTTATAACCAGACAGCTCCAGCCACTGGGCTGTTGCTGCACGCATTTCCCCATCATCATCAACCAGATAAACCTGGTTTTCTTTATCACCCATTTATTTCTCCACCTACCAATTTTACCAACGGTAATTTAACAATAAATAGTGTTCCGCCATCGGGAAGATTCTGTGCCCGAATTGTTCCCCCCAGATCAGTAACAATCCGATAAGAGATCGACAGTCCAAGTCCCATCCCTTCACCAACCTCCTTGGTGGTAAAAAATGGAGTAAAAATCTCTTCCATATCCTGATCGGCAATACCAGGACCACTGTCACTCACAGAAATTTCTGCTTCTTGATTCTGGACTGACATTTTAATCCGCAGATCGCGCTGATCGCAATCACGCATGGCATCTATAGCATTTCGGATCAAATTAACCAGAACCTGTTTCACCCGGACCCGATCACCCTTCAAAATCAACGCTTCATCGGGAATCTCCTTATAGAGAGAAATCCCAAACTCACTGAACAGGGGAGCCGTCATTGCTACAGCTCCGTCCAGACAATCCTGCAACACGATTTGTTCTTTCAATTGCGGTGTTTTATGAGCGAAAGTTTTAAGTTGAGCAGTAATCGAGGCCATATGTTCGGTCATTCGAGTTACTGCTGCCAGGACTTCACGAACCTTCCCGGTATCCTGCCGATCAAGTAACAAACGGCCGCTGGCAGCTTGGGTGCGGATGGCAGAGATTGGCTGATTCAATTCATGGACAATCCCTGCAGCCATATGCCCCAGTGCCGCCAGCTTGCCAGTCTGAACCAGTTCCGCCTGGGTTTCACGCAGAATACTCTCAGTCCGGCTACGCTCGGCAATTTCCTCCTGCAAACGCAAATTCATCTCCTGAGTTGCCTCGGCTTCACGCGCCTTGCGCCGAGAAATCTGCTTCTGTTGCCGCTCCCTGAAATACAGGCCAAGAGCCAGAATCAGTAACAGTAGAACTGTGCCGATAGCTGCTACGGCTTGCCCTTGTTCTTGTACCGGAGCAAGTGAAACCACATGATGCAGTTGCCACCCCAAACCGGGCAGCGGACGCGACAACATCAGATATAGAGCATTTTCAAAGCGAACAATCCTTTGTCCATCGGCTAAAGTTTCAACTGTTTCCAAAGGCAACAGATCTAACGATTGGTTACCGTACTGCCGGCCGGCAAGAATCATGTTTCTTTGACCTTCTGACAACTGTGTCAAGGTTCGATACTTCCAATCGGTGCGGCTGGAAAGAAACAGAACACCGTTGGTATCGCTCACCAGAACCGTCTCACCACCTTTATGCCAATCGTCCTGTAATGGAGCCAGGTTAACTTTGACCACAGTTGCACCAAGGAATTGTTCATCCTTCTTGACCGGATGTGACATGAAATATCCAGGTTGTCCGGTGGTCACGCCAATAGCAAAAAAGCGCCCCTTCAAACCCGCCTTGGCATCGGTAAAATAAGGTCTAAAACCGTAATTATGGCCAACAAAACTTAATGGTTCCTGCCAATTGCTCGAGGCCAGAGTCTCACCAATAGAATTCATCACATAGAGAGCTTCAGAACCAGCTTCAGAATTCAAAGAGTGGAGGTAGCTGTTGACCAGATCTGAGTTGAAGGAGGTCTTCAGAAGAATATGCACATCAGTATTTTGGGATAAAACATAAGGGAGATAAGCATAGCGGCTCAGTGCTTCGCGCAAGGTTCCAGAATACAGCGTCAACCTCTCACCACCAACTTTTATCAGATTATCAAGAGCCTCTGTATAGGTCCACCGGGTTGCCTGCCAGATTAGCCCCGTCACCAGGACAATTCCAAGAAGCATCCACAAGGGAACAATATTTTTGAAAAATCGTTTAAAAAACAAAGTATATTTCCAGTTAAAAATAAAAAAGGGCTCTAATGCTTTGCCGATAAATCTAGACGTTTACTGTTTCACACTGATAACAAATTTAAGATAGCGCCCCTCGGGAAAGCTGACCAAACAGGGAAAATCTTCCGGTTGCCCGCTGGTAAAAATCGTCTTCAATCCATCCCCTGATTGCAGGGCTCCACGCCGCAGTTCTTTTAGATAATCATCCATAGAAACCTTTTGGTGATTGCTGGAACTGATCAACAAGCCACCAGACTCCAGAAGCGGCAATGTTGCCGTCACCAACTTTGATGTCCCACCATGGGTGGAAAAACGACTTTTACGAGTCGTGGAAAATGACGGGGGATCAAACAAAATAACATCAAAGCGTCGTTGTTGTGCCTGCATCTTCGCCAGTTCAGAAAAAACATCACCGACAATAAATTCATGCTGCTTTGGATTAAGCCGATTGATTGAAAAGTTTTCTCGGGCGATGTTCAAGTATTTTGCCGAGACATCAATACTGGTCACCTTTTTCGCCCCCGCAGCAGCTGCTACGACAGAAAAGGCTCCGGTAAATGCAAACAGGTTGAGTACCCGCTTCCCGGCAACCCGCCCCATCAGTTCCCGACGATTACGCCGTTGGTCAGGGAAAAGACCGGTATTTAACCCTTCGCGCAGATCAACCAAATAATTCAATCCATTCTCTTTGACCTGCAATGGCACTGGAGCTGGTTTTCCAGCAATCAAGCGACTGTATTCTTTGGTTCGGGTTTTTGCTTCTAAAATACGGGTTTCCTGGGGTCGCAGCTTGCGGTAAATCCCCTTAGGTTGAAAAAGTTTCTGCGCCGCTGCCGTCAATAACTCAAGGTGAGCATCCCATGCAGGAGTATAGAGTTGCAACATCAGGTAATCGGCATAGCGATCAATCGTCACTCCAGGCAATCCATCACCTTCACCATTGAGCCACCGGTATGAATCTGTTTCACTAAGCTGAGCATGTTGACGCAGTTGCTTAGCCTGTAAGAGTTTTTTTTCCAACCACCTTTCGGTCAGTTGAAACTTATTGCGATCAAGAATACGTGCAACAATTCTATCCTTGGGATCATATAATGCTGTTGCCAAATGGTTTAATTTGTTATCTACCAGAGCTATCAACTCACCGGGCTCTCCGACTGGCCACTGCTTTGTGCAACGGTCAGAGATAACCCAAGGGTGTCCTAACTCAAGCATACGAATTGTTTCTGAACCGACTTGACACTTTCTCATAGGACATCCTCAACCTTCTACGAACATTATTTCAAAAGAATGAATTGTAACCGAGTCACACCAACACGCCAAGCATCAGTTTCAAGTTTTAGGCTCTTTAAATCACCCTAAAACATATTAAGCTGGTAAATATTTCCAAAAATATTTCAGTTCAATGCTATAATGGCAATGAAACACGCAGAAGGAGCTTGAATGACTAGTAAATTCAAAAATCGGATTCGTGAGCAGTTTGGCAGAACAGCGGTTGCCTATGTAGAGGCCACCCATTTTTCCGAGGGAGAAGATCTGGAAGAAGCTGTGCGCTTGCTCAAACCGTCCCACGACGACAATATGCTTGATGTAGCCTGTGGCGGGGGACACATGGCTCTCTTTTTTGCACCGATGGTCAGGCAAGTTGTAGCATCGGATCTGACCATGCAGATGCTGAAAAAAGCTCAGGAACATGTTGCTGAAGAGGCACGTGTTGATAACATTATTTTTCGGGAGGCGGATGCTGAAGATCTCCCTTTTCCAGCTGGATCTTTTACTCTACTCTCCTGCCGCATCGCACCCCATCATTTCCAGGATGTTCCAAAAGCTTTGCGTGAATTCCACCGAGTACTGCGTCGTGGCGGTCGAATGGTGATCATTGATACCTTGATGCCTTCCGATCCCGAGATTGCTGAATTTTTCCAAACCATGGAAAAAATGCGCAACCCGACCCACATCAAAGCGTTTAGTGAAGATGAATGGCGGGGAATGATTCAGGACTCAGAGCTTATTTTACAAGAAACTCTGATTATCTCCAAAGTGCACGATTTTCAGGAATGGACCAAAACTGCTGGGCTGAATCGGGGAAAAGTTCAAGAATTGAACAAATTCTTCATGGACGCCCCACAAAAAATCCACGACTATTTCAAAATCGAGTCTTTTGCAGGGGAAGTTGAGTCCTATACGGATAAAAAACTACTGATTTATGCAACACGCAAAGAGAAAGAGAAACATATCCACCAGAAAGCTACAGTGGAAGCCCCTACAGCCCTCCCCACAGAAGCCCCTGAGGGAGATTAACGCTACTGAGACTTAGGGCAACCCTCTGCGGTTGCCCTAGCAGCCTGTCGGACTCTCAATGAACTGGCTGCTAGCATACAATCTCGTTACTACTGTCCAGCATCCTTATTTGGCACCACAAAAATTTCAACTCGGCGGTTCTGCGCCCGACCAGTCACAGTCTCATTACTGGCTATTGGTTCTATTTCCCCACGCCCTTCTGTTCCCAGCCGCGAAGTTGCCACCCCGCGCATAATCAGATAATCAGCAACAGCATTTGCTCTGCGTAACGAAAGATCAAGATTGTATTGATCGGAACCAACATTGTCGGTATGCCCAACAACAACAATCTGTGTCTGTGGATAACGGCTCATGATATCAGCAATTTTATTGAGTGGAGATTGAAACGTCGACTTCAGAGTTGCCGAATTAAAATCAAAAGAGACCTCACTGCTCATAGTCAGTTTAAGAATCTCATTCTGTTGTCGTTCGATTTCAATCTGATGTTGAGCACGTTCATTGGCTAATTCTTGTTCAAATTCGGTCTGCTGCTTATCCATGTAAGCTCCAGCACCAGCACCCAAAGCACCACCAGCAGCGCCACCAATCAAGGCTCCCCTGAGAGCGCCACCGGAATGATCATTCTGATAGCCGATAATTGCTCCAGAGACAGCGCCAACCAAGGCTCCGATTCCAGCACCCTTCTTCGTATTTTCATGCGTAGTATTCGTCGCACACCCAAACAGACCAATAATAAAAAAACAAACAACAGACGAAATCAGTAGTTTTTGCTTCATACCCTATAACTCCTTAGAAAAGAAAACCTAAACAGACGTTAGCTAGATTATAACCAAACTCAGTAAAAAGAAACAGGCATCCATAAAAAAAGGGAGCCTCCAAACGGAGACTCCCAGCATTAAAAATAATAAATTGAGTAAAAACTTACTTGATACCAGCTGCAGCTTCAAGCATTGCGGTAGTAACAGACTTAGGACGCTCAATTGCGTAACCGAGAGCACGGTCCCAAGTGATGTTAGGCAGACAACCGATAGCACGGCCAATACCGAACAGAACGGTATAGAACTCGTACTGGGTTATGCCGTAGTACCACTGGATAACGCCGGACTGAGCATCAACATTTGGCCATGGGTTTTTAGCTTTGCCTTGCTCACGCAGGATGTCAGGAGTGACATCAAAGATCTGGCTGACCAGTTTGAACAGCGGGTAATCTTTGAGACCTTCGGTCTTGAGGCAAAACTCACGTTGTGCCATGTAACGAGGATCAGTCTTACGCAGAACGGCATGTCCGTAACCGGGGATAACCTGACCGCTGTTGAGGGTCGCCCAGAGAGCTTCTTTGAGTTGCTCATCGGTGGGCAGTTCGCCACCAAGTTGCTGCATGAAGTTCTGAGTCCAACGAAGAACTTCTTCGTTTGCCAGACCGTGCAGAGGGCCAGCCAGACCGTTAATGCCGGCACTGTATGCATAGTATGCATCAGAAAGAGCTGAGGCGACCAGGTGAGTGGTATGAGCAGAAACATTACCAGACTCATGGTCAGAGTGAAGGATGAAGTACATCCGGGCAACATCATCATAAGGAGCAGGTTGACCCATCATGTAAGCGAAGTTGCCACCCATATCGAGCTCTGGATCAGAAGCAATATGGATATCACCTTTGTACTTCATGCGATAGATGTACGCACCGATCGGGGCAAGCTTAGCCATCAGATTGGTGGAATCTTCGTACATATCCTCCCAACAAGTCATCTTGTTGAATTTACCAGAGGCATAGGTGTTGGAGAAAACAGAATCACGTTGCATCGCGAGGATGGCTGAGGAGAACATCACCATTGGATGGCTGTCACGTGGCAGGGCACGCAAAACGTCGATAACATAAGTAGGAAGCTGGGAACGAGATTTCCAGTCTTCAACAACTTCCAAGGTTTGCTCCATAGTCGGAACATCACCAGTCATCAACAGATACCAGAAACCCTCAACATAAGGCTCACTTTTACCAGGAACTTTTGGTAGAGCGGCAAAAGTCTCAGGAATAGTCATGCCACGGAAACGGATCCCTTCCATTGGATCAAGATAGGAAATATCAGTGACCAGACACTTGATACCACGAGCACCACCGATAGCCTGACCGATCGTTGCATCACCGAGAACAACATCACCATGCTCTTTAACCAGCTTAGTAACGCGAGGGCGGTGTGCAGCAATCTTTTCTGCTAAAACCTTTTTCAATGTTGACATACTCTCTCTCCTTTTTGTGGTTGTGAAAACAATTTGAAGATGCCCATATGGGCCAAGAAAGAAATATTTCCGCAATGCGGAAAATGAACTACATAAAAAAACAGTTTTCTATGTAGCTCCATAAGCTAAAATACGGAACAGCACTTTGAACCCATTTTTGGGGGCTCATAAACCTTCCTTCGCCTAAAATCACAAATATCGTTTTAACAACTCACTTCCCCATTGTCAAGCTGTAAATTGTATACAGTATCCAAAAAAGTACCCTCATAAACTTAGAGACTTTAGTTGACAAAAAAGGTTATTTTTCTATCATTTTTTTGCTTGCTCTACGAATAAAGACCGCATAAAATGCCTAATTATTATGCAAACTCAGCGACCACAAATAAAATCACTGCAACTATCTAATCCAGTTATCCTTGCCCCCATGGCAGGAATTACCAGCTTACCTTACCGCAGGATTATGAAATCTTTCGGCGCCAGTCTGGTATTTTCTGAAATGATCAGCGCCAATGGTTTGATTCGTGATGGTCGCAAAACCAACCTTTTACTTACTACCCATAAAGATGAATTTCCCCTTGGAATTCAGCTCTTTGGAGATGACCCAGCGGTCTTTTCAAGGGCCGCAGAAATAGTCAAAGATACTGGTTCGTTACTGGATATAAATATGGGGTGTCCAGTCAAAAAAGTGGTGCGCAGCGGGGCGGGAAGCGCACTGCTTCAAGATCCTCACCGAGTTGGTCAAATCCTTACAGCCGTGCGTAAAGTTTACCCTGGGGCTTTGACGATTAAAATCCGCTCTGGTTGGGATGACCAATCCCTTAATTTTTTGGAAATTGGACAAATTGCTGAAGCAGAAGGGGTTGATGCCATCACCCTTCATCCACGCCCTCGGAGCCAAGGCTTCTCCGGAAAGGCGCACTGGGAGCACATAACTGAACTGAAAACGGCTCTGAATATACCAGTGTTTGGGAGTGGTGATATTTTCACTGCCGAAGATGGCCTACAAATGCTCCAGCAAACAGGTTGTGATGCAATTATGATCGGTCGCGGTGCCTATGGAAACCCTTGGTTAATACGTCAAATCATAGAACGACTTACAGGAAAGCCAGCAACTCACCCAAGTCTACTGGAAAAATATCAGATTGCAACTCATCACCTGCAATTACACTATGAACAATTTGGAGAAAAAAAAGCCCTCTTAGAGATGCGTAAACATCTGTGCTGGTATGCACGCGGGCTAGAAGGTGCCAGTCATTATCGTGCGACCCTGCAAAATGCAGAGCAACTCGATCAAGTTCTGGAGTTGACTCGAGTCTTCTTCTCCCAATCTGAGGCCGCATGAGCAACCCACGTCACCTTTCCCATCAGGAATATGCACTGATCCTGGAAAATATTGACGACGCTGTAATTGCTGTCGATCAACGGGGAAATATTATTTTCTTCAATTCAGCGGCCCAACTTTACTCAGGCTTATCTGAAAAACAGATACTGGATCAATCTTTTTTTAAGTACTTTAAAAATCAGGAAACTCTCTGCTATTTAGTGCGAACAACTCTTGATGAAGGGCGTTCTATCTCCAGCCACGAAGCGATCACCCTCAGCACCCCCAACCAACAACAGCGACAGGTCAGTGTCACCGTCTCACCCATATTTTCAGCATCTGATCCACAACAGGGAGCTGTCATTGTTCTCCATGACCTGACTCGGATACGCTCACTCGAAGGAGCCGTCCGCCATACCGATCGTTTAGCAATGATAGAAACTATGGCTGCCGGATTGGCACACGAAATTAAAAATCCGCTGGGGGGAATCAAGGGGTCGGCTCAACTGCTACAGATGGAGCTAGCAGGAAACCATGAACTTCAGGAATACACGCAGCTGATCGTGCGAGAAACAACCCGGGTCAATCGCATTATTGAAGAATTATTGAACCTTTCCCGTCCACGGAATACGCAGTTAGGAGCGGTCAGTATCAGTCAACTTTTGAATGAAATTGTTACCTTGCAGAAAAATACCGTCGCTGATCGTGGTATTTATTTCAAATGGCAGATTGACCCCAGCATTCCAGATATCCCAGGCGACTGCGATCTATTGATGAGCCTTTTTCTGAACCTGATAAAGAATAGTTGCGAAGCAACAATAGACAAAAGCGAAATTACGATTTCAACCTGCATCGATACTGAATACCACTTAAGGCGACCGGGGAGTGACCCGACACCAATGGTTCAAATTTCTATCAGTGATCAGGGGCCGGGAATCACCGCGCCGGAACTAGAGAAAATCTTCACCCCTTTCTACACCACAAAAATCAGTGGTAACGGCCTCGGTTTACCAATTTGCCAAAAAATTGTAAACGATCATGGCGGGCTGCTGGAATTCTGTAATCGACCTGAAGGGGGCACCCAGGTCAAAGTATCACTACCGCTATTTCACAATCGCACAAAAAAATGAAACTGATAAAGGAAAATAGATAATGGCAATTCAACGCATTCTTGTAGCAGACGACGAAGAAAGCATCCGCTGGGTTCTCTCTAAAGCATTAAAAAAGCAGGGGTTCAACGTCGATCTGGCAGAAGACGGCTTACAAGCCAGAGACTTGGCAGGAAAGAATAACTACGATCTTGCAATTTTGGATATTAAAATGCCGGGAGTTCAAGGCCTGGACTTACTCAAACAGTTTCGCAGCGACTACCCGAGCACCTTAATTATTATCATGACTGCTGAAGCAACCATGGAACATGCCGTATCTGCCATAAAAAATGGAGCCTATGATTATTTGACCAAACCCTTTGACCTGACAGCACTCGATGCCATTATCCTGAAAGCTGAAAAAGCGGCAGAACTGACCGGGGAGATTGATCATCTGAAAGAAGAGTTACAGGGCCATTACAATATTGGACGCTCAATTATTGGGAACAGCCTGCCAATGCAGGAGATCTACAAAATTCTTGGCCGGGTTGCAGAATCAGATGTCACAATTCTAGTCACAGGGGAAAGTGGCACAGGCAAAGAATTGATTGCCCGGGCAATCCATATCAACAGCAAGCGCCTTGGAAAACCCCTTATTGCCCTGAATTGTGCTGCAATCCCCCATGAACTGCTGGAAACAGAACTATTTGGCCATGAGCGGGGCGCCTTTACTGGAGCAACGGAACGTAAAATTGGGAAGTTTGAGCAAGCTGATGGGGGCACCCTGTTTCTGGATGAGATTGGTGATATGCCACTTGAATTACAGGCAAAGCTGCTCCGGGTTTTGCAGGAAAAAGAAATTACCCGAACCGGTGGAAATCAGACAATAAGGGTTAATGTACGAATTGTCGCAGCAACCAATCAGGATATTAACTCCCTGGTTAAAAATAAAAAGTTTCGCGAAGATCTTTATTATCGCCTTAATGTGGTACCGATTAAACTCCCCGCCCTGCGGAAGCGTCCGGATGATATTCCAGTATTGGCAGATTTCTTTTTGCAGAAATCGAAACAGGAGCTAGGTATTGATTCGCTGGAATACAGCAAAGAGACATTGGAATTATTTGCATCTTATCACTGGCCCGGCAACGTCAGAGAGCTGGAAAATGCCATTAAAAGAGCCGCTCTCCTCTCCCCCGATCGAATACTGACACCAGCAGATTTTCCCGATCTTCATGGAAGCAAAAAATATCGGCAGCAGGACGAATCGCTTGAAGCTGTGGTGACCCAAAAACTGGAGAATTCTCTGGCGCAAATGAATTTGCAAGAGATGAATAATCTTTATGAAATGGTTCTACATCAGATAGAACGCCCCCTGATTAATATCGTTCTCCAAAAAACCCGAGGCAATCAGATCAGAACCGCCGAAATCCTCGGCATCAACCGGAATACGTTGCGTAAAAAGATCAAGATTCTCGATATTGAGGTGAAACGGGGGAATTAAAGCCTCAGGAGCAAGGTAAAAGGAAAAGGGTAAAAGGACTTGAACCTAAAACCTTGACCCTTGATCCTAATATCCATCATCCCGTTTGGCCTGGTTTTCAAACCGGGTGAATTCACCCCGGAAAGTCAGGTGGACGGTTCCAATCGGGCCATTCCGTTGTTTGCCAATAATGATTTCGGCATCCTTATCGTGCCCCTTCTCACAGGTTCGGTCTCGACTTTTACAATCTTCGCAATACACCGCTTCACGATAGACAAACATAATCACGTCGGCGTCCTGTTCAATCGCACCTGATTCCCGTAAATCTGCCATCATCGGGCGTTTATCGGTACGACTTTCAAGGGAACGGTTCAACTGCGACAGCGCGACAACTGGCAACGCCAGTTCTTTAGCTAGGGCTTTGAGAGAACGTGAGATTTCTGAGATTTCCTGTTGCCGACTTTCCGGATTATTACCCCGCATCAATTGCAAATAGTCGACAATAATCAACCCTAAGCCATGTTCAGCTTTTAACCGCCTGGCTTTTGAGCGTAGTTCAAGAACCGAGATCGCCGGAGTATCGTCGATAAAAATTTGGGTTTCGTTCAACTGCCCGGCCGCCATTGTCAGTTTTGGCCAGTCGGATTCGCCAAGATGTCCGGTTCGCAAACGCCCAGCATCAACCTTAGCTAAAGAGCAAAGCATCCTCTGAACCAATTGCTCTTTACTCATTTCCAGAGAAAAAATAACTGCCGAAACCGGCTTATCAACATGGGTAGTAGCATATTCGACCAAGTTCAGAGCAAAAGCGGTTTTCCCCATCGACGGCCGCCCGGCAACCACAATCAGGTCACTGGGTTGTAATCCGGCAGTCATTTTATCCAGATCATGATAACCAGTCGGAACCCCGGTCACCAGTTCTTTACGCTCATAGAGAGCTTCTATCGACTTAAAGGTGTCCTTTAAAATATCCCTTACGGGAAAATAGGAAGGGCGAATTCGATTTTCGGAGATTTCAAAAATTGATTTTTCAGCCTGATCGAGAATCTCCTCCATATCCCCGCCTTCATAACCACGGGTGGCAATGTCCGTTGACGCTTCAATCAATTTACGCGCAACCGCTTTTTCCTTAACGAGCTTACAGTAATAGCTGATATTGGCTGCGGTTGGCACATAGTCAACCAGGGTCGCAAGGTAAGTGCTACCGCCAACTTCTTCAAGTTCACTGCGATCTTTAAGGACTGCAGTCAACGTAACCAGATCTGCCGGTTCACTCTTGTCCGATAGAATAATCAGAGCATTGAAAATTTTCCGATGGCTT
>JASFYS010000114.1:0-22300 GCA_045047095.1 Desulfuromusa sp.
GTGGTTCGCACCGCAAAAGCTTGGAACAGCCCCCGTACGGGGACAGTCCCGCTTTTGCTAGCAGTTATATTCAGATCAAAGCCCAGCACGAGACCGAAGCGAATCAACCCGATCCGTTACTTCCCAAGTAAACCCAGGCAGTTCCCGCCCGAAATGACCATAAGCAGCTGTCTGACGATAAATTGGCCGCAGCAGATCAAGTTGCTGGATGATTGCTGCCGGACGCATATCAAATTCTTCCCGGACAATCTCTGCAATTTTATTGGACGGTATCTTCCCTGTGCCAAAAGCATTGATCATGACCGAAACCGGTTCAGCAACACCAATTGCATAGGCCAGTTGAACTTCGCATTTACGCGCCAACCCGGCAGCAACAATATTTTTTGCAACATAACGGGCCATATAAGAAGCGCTACGATCAACTTTTGACGGGTCTTTGCCGCTGAAGGCGCCACCACCATGAGAGCCCTGACCTCCATAGGTATCAACAATAATCTTCCGACCAGTCAAACCACAATCGCCCATTGGACCACCGACGACGAAGCGTCCAGTTGGATTGATCAGGTAGCGGGTTTTGTTGCCAACCAGATCCGGGGGAAGAATTGGCTTGATCACTTCCTCTATAACGGCGTCCTTCAGATCTTCGTAGAGGACATCTGGATCATGTTGAGTCGAAATGACGACGGTATCAATCCGGGTTGGTTTATCATCAATATATTGGATTGACACTTGAGATTTACTGTCAGGACGCAGAAAGTCCAGGCGACCGCTCTTACGAACATCAGCCAGTTTTAGCATTAGCTTATGTGCAAAAGTAATCGGCATTGGCATCAGTTCAGGGGTCTCATTACAGGCAAAACCAAACATCAACCCCTGGTCTCCTGCACCCTGTTCTTTAAACAAACCTTCACCTTCACTCACCCCCTGGGAAATATCTGGAGATTGTTGATCGATTGAAGTCAGTACCGCACACGTTTTATAATCAAAGCCGATGGCCGAATCATCATAACCAATTTCTTTGATGGTTTGCCGAACAATCGCTGGAAGATCAGCATAAGCCGTTGTCGTAATTTCCCCAGCAATAACAGCCATCCCAGTTGTAACCAATGTTTCACAAGCCACCCGGGCTTTTGGATCCTGCTCCAGGATGGCATCCAGAACCGCATCAGAAATCTGATCAGCCACCTTATCAGGATGTCCCTCTCCCACTGATTCAGAAGTAAATAAAAAATCGGTCATCGCCATAGGTATTTATCCTTTCTTTTGTCTTTTACTTTTATTGTTAAATAAGTGGTTGCGAAAAAATTTCAGGCAACCGGCTACGCATTTCTTTTTCAATCACCGTGGAGACCTCTTTACTGGTCGATAACGACAATAACTGAGTGACTAAAGCTTCTCCATCCTGCTTGGAAACCTGACGCAGAACCCGCTTAACCCTTGGAACACAAGCAGGATTCATGGAGAGTTCATGGAAGCCTAGACCAACCAAGACCAAGGCATAAAGAGATTCTCCAGCCATTTCACCACAAATACACACCCCGATTCCAGCATCATTGGCTGCATCACAGGTCATTTTAAGAGCGCGTAAGATAGCCGGATGTAAAGGATCATAAAGATAGGCAACATGTTCGTTACCTCGATCAACCGCCAGAAAATATTGGATTAGATCATTGGTACCAATAGAGAAAAAATCCACCTCTTGTGCTAACAAAGAAGCAATGATAACAGCTGATGGGGTTTCGACCATGATGCCAATGGCTAGCTCTGGATCATAACCGATTCCCTCACGATCCAGCTGCGCTTGGATATCACCAAGAATTTTTTTACACTCCCGAATTTCTGCTACACCGCTGATCATTGGAAACATGATTCGAACCTGACCACAATTGGAGGCTCGCAATATTGCCCGCAGTTGAATTTTAAACAAGCGTTCCTCATGTAGAGAAAAGCGGATTGCTCGCAGCCCCATGGCCGGATTCGCTTCATCTTCCAAGTTCAATTCAGGGACAAATTTATCGCCACCAATATCAAGGGTTCTTATCGTAACCAGTTCACCCTCCGCTTGCTTGAGAATTTCACAATAGGATTGATACTGCTCCTCCTCATTGGGTGGTTCTTTCCTCCCGAGATAGAGAAATTCGGTTCGATAAAGACCAATCCCTTCAGCAGCATGTTTTCTGGCTTGCTCCATATCACTGGCAATCTCCAGATTGCCACGCAAAGGGATATGAATTTGATCGGTGGTGACAGATGGAAGATCATGATATCTTTCAAGATCTTGTTCCAGATAGTCATAGGATTGCTTACGCTTAAGATACTCCTTGAAAGTCTCTTCTGAGGGATTGAGAATGACCACCCCGGTAGAGCCATCAATAATAACCGGCATTTGGTCAGAAACCATTGAGGTAACAGATTCCATACCAACAACTGCCGGAATCCCCAATGACCGTGCCAGTATCGCAGTGTGGGACGTTCGTCCCCCCTTGTCCGTTATAAAACCAAGAACGTTAGAACGATCCATCTGAATCGTTTCAGCCGGAGACAAATCATGTGCAACCACCAGAGATTTACAACCGATATTGCCAATGGTACGCTCGCTAACACCCGTCAATATTCGCAGCAAACGCTCTCCAACAGCATCAACATCAGAACGTCTCTCGCGCAAATATTCATCATCAATATTGTCAAACAGCGCTTGGAGTTGTTCAAGAACTCGGGTCAGGGCTCCTGCAGCATTCATCCGCGTACGAATCTCTTTTTTGGTCCCCTCAATAAGCATTTCATCTTCAAGGATGAGTAAATGGGTATCAAGAATATACAGGTGCTCACGCAGATGTGGTTGCTTGGAAACCGTTTGTTTAATCTGTTGCAGTTGCTCCCGAGCATGATCGACAGCCTGCTGAAAACGTAATAATTCGGCCTCAACTTCAGTTGTCTCAATTAAAGATTGATCCACCAGAGGTCGTTGATCAACCAGGCTGACCTCACCAATACCAATTCCCGGTGAAACACCTATCCCAACTAGATATGTATCTTCGGCAACCCTAGTCTTCACCAAAACCATCCTCAATCAATGCTGCGATCATCTTCATCGCCTGCTGTTCGTCCGTACCATCCACTGTCACTGCGATATCTGTCCCCTGTGGTGCGGCGAGCAGCAAAATCCCCATAATACTCTTGCCATTAACCTCAATATCATCTCTGGCCAAGGCAACCTCAGAGCTGAATTTATTTGCTGTCTGCACAAATTGTGCTGCAGCTCTGGCATGGAGTCCTAATCGATTTTTTATTATGAATTTGCGATTTTGCATACCTGTCTATGCCCTCCATGAAGCAATTAATTGAACCATATCAACCCAAAACAACCCGACCAAGAATATACTGCCCACGGTTATAGAAATTAATAATAGCGTAGACAAGCCCTTACGCGCCACGAGCACCAACATAACCATCGGTATTAAAGTCAGCATCCCCAGCCAACTTGGCAAGTGGTGTTGGGTTAGCTGCGAAAAGACCATAAAAGCACTCAGCCCACCCAGGACAACAACGGCAGCCTCTTTCGTATGAATAGCCCAGTCTGGCAATCGATGTTTTTGGATAAATTCAACTGACTTCATCCCTTGACGATAACCGCGGACAAAAAATACCGTTCTGAACCAGGTCGGCAAAATATTATAAATCAGAATAAAAATCAGTGGTGCCCAGAGAATTCCTTTCACCGCAAAAAAAAGAGCCACTCCCGCTGCCAAGGGACGCAAACCTCCCCAGAAAAGAGCATCACCGATAGCGGCGTAAGGTGCGGCAACCATCTCTTTAAAATCATCAATTTCAACGGACTGATCTGTAGTCCCGGAAGCTTGATCTTCTTCCAGCTTTAGAACCGCGCCAGCAACCATAGGTGCGAGATAAACATGGGTATTAAAATAGCCAACATACTTGCGGCTGACAGCCAACAATTTTTCGTTGTTATAGAGTTTCCGTAGCCCCGGCAAAAGAGCATAGAAAAAACCTATTCCCTGTAATCTTTCAAAATTCCAGCTGGCCTGCAACAACAACAGTCTAAACCAGATATATAGGCGGGTCTTCCGTGGGATAGCCATCACTACACCAACCACATCAATAAAAAAGACATACAAAAAGAGGCACAGAATAGAGTCAGAGCCCTACTGACATTGATTGTCCCTAAAATAACAGCAATCCCAACAAGAGGCAGAGCCAATTGAACCCAGGCTGATGAATAGCTCAGTGGTTGTTGCAGAAAGGGCCAGAGAAAGGGGATAATCAGTAAACCCCCCAGGACAATAACCGCGTAAGTCCCTATCGCGGCCAGAGAGAAGCTTGTCAGTCCGCGCAAATGCTGCAATTCAGCTCCCAACAAAGAACCCCGATCAAGAGCTGAATCAACCTGCTTTATCAGCCGAACATTATATTGTCGGGCATAACGATCAAAATATTGCCCGACTTTTCCAAGCGGGATAGCAACCAGCAGGCAAAGAAGCAGTAACTCTATTCCTGAGGCATCCAGTGCCTGTCCCATGACAACAGCCAAGACACTGCTGGCAATCGCCACCTGAGTATCATCCGGTGGAACTGCTGCACCGACTGGCAACCGGGCTAACCACAACAACTCAACCATAACTCCGATCTGCAACCCGGCCAGAGGCTCACCAAGGAAGAAGGCTGTCAGGGGAGCCGCCACAATCGGTCTTGAAATCATAACCTGTAACAGGGCAACACGATCTAACCCGCAGACTAAGGAGATCAGAGCTCCAAAAGCCAAATTGACAACCATTACCCTCTCCCTTTAAAAGCAGGGATAAGTTTACGCCAGGAGCGTTCACCATCTGCGGGGATACAACGAGAGGTAATCTTGACTCCAGCCTGATCCAGCAACTCCAGATCATCCAAATCAGTCGGATTTACAAACAGGGTACAACTGAGTCGTGCCTTACCCGTATCTGCCTGCAGGTTACCAAGGTTCAGCTGCTCGTAAACTAAGCCGTCACGGTAAGCACACACCGCGTCTGCCGTTGTTCCAAATAACAAGAGAACTCTGCAGCGATCAAGTTTGGATGATTTCAATAACGCAACAGATTCTGCAACGGTACCAATTTCAACCTGCATCTTGCTGGGCACAGAAGCCTGCATCATCATTTTTTTCAATGGGTTCCCGGCGATAGCATCATTGGCAACAACAATACAGTCAGCTTGGACAAAGGGAACCCAAGCCTCCAAAACCTGGCCATGAATTAAACGGTTATCAATACGAGTTAGAACAAGGCTCATCAATTCTCCAACAAATTGGGCTATCGGACCGAACGCAGCAGTTCAGCAGGGCGCATAATTGCATTTTGAGCATAATCTTTGAGAAGCACAGCCAGCCCTTCGAGGTCATGATTGTTACGCGCACCAACACCTTTGATAAGCATCGGCAAATTGACCCCGGTAAGGATTTCCACGACCCCTTCGCGAAGAAATTCAGCACTGATATTGGTTGGTGTCCCCCCAAACAAATCAGTTAATATCATGATTCCATCACCATCTTTCCCAACCAGGTTCAACGCTTTTTGAAGTTCCTCTTTAGCACCCTCAACGGACATATCACGGCTAACACTGACGGCGGAAACCCTCTCGAGTGGCCCAAGTATCAACTCTGCAGCGTGCAGTAATTCATCAGCTAACCCAGCATGGGTGACAACCACAATACCGATCATCTTTTATCCCTTGTCAATATCGCGATGATTAATCCGTAGAACAACATCCAGCTCAGGAAAACTCTTGTAGAGATCTTCAACAATCGAAACACTTCGGTGTCTACCACCAGTACAACCGATTGCAATGGTTAAATAACTTTTCCCCTCAGCACAATAGTGAGGCAGCAAAAAACCAAGCAGAGGATCAAGGTACTGCCGAAACTCACGGCAGGCCTGCTGTGAGACAACATACTCACGTAACGTTGGATCCAACCCGGTGAGTGGCCTTAATTCATCAATATAATGGGGGTTCGGCAAAAAACGGACATCAAATACTAGATCTGCAGCCGGTGGGAGTCCATAACGATAACCAAACGATTCCAGATTGACGATAAGTGAATATCTGGACTTTTTACCAAGAAAATAGAGCATCAGTTCACGTAACTGACGTGAATTCAGGTGGCTGCTATCGATTATTTTTGTCGCACTGTCCCGTAATATATGGAGTTGTTGCCGTTCTCTTTCTATTCCATTCTGAACCGTCTCAGTAATCGCCAGTGGATGTGAGCGCCGTGTCTCTGAGTAACGTCGCTGCAATACCGCATCTGCTGCTTCAAAAAACAGAATATCGAGCTTGTATCCATCGTGTTTCAATTGTTCAAAGATTTTATCATAATCAGTTAAAAAACCACGGTTACGAACGTCTATGACAACTGCAACCCCTGCATTTGGATTCAGACCCTCCCCAGCACGGTGCATAAAATCAGGAAGCATCACCAAAGGCAAATTATCGACTACAAAAAAACCTTGATCTTCAAGGACTCGGGCGGCAGTACTTTTCCCGGAACCAGACAGACCAGTAATAATCAGCAGCCGTTGCTTCATTCCAAATTTTCCCCAATGATTGTATGGGAATGGAGATGCGCCGCTGCAGCCATGCGCTTCTCCAGAAGTTCTTGAAACTCACGAGCACTATGGTAACCCATTTCTTTCAGCAATTGATTCCTTGCTGCAACTTCAACAATGGTGCTGATGTTCCGTCCTGGCGCAACCGGTATCCGCGCAAATGGCAAGTCGACACCATGGATATTATAAGTTTTCTCCTCGACGCCAAGACGATCGTATTCTTTACCGTCTTCCCATTTGACCAGCTCAATCACCAAGTCAATTTTTTTACGTTCCCGAATTGCAGCAACACCAAATAGATGTTTGATGTTGAGGATGCCTAACCCTCGGATTTCCATATGGTAATGGAGCAGATCCATCCCCTCGCCAAAGACCACCGCAGGAAGCTTAAATCTTACTTTAATAATATCGTCGGCAACCAGACGATAACCACGCAGGACAAGTTCTAGCGCACATTCACTTTTCCCGACGCCACTCTTTCCCTGGAGCAAAACACCAATACCAAGGACATCCAACAGCACTCCGTGCAGGGTTGAAGTCGGGAGTAAGCGCTCTTCCAGAAAACGGGTCAGCAAGGCAATAAAATTAGAACTGAGGTGTTTGGTTCGGAGCAGGGGAGTTCCGCCTAACTCAGCATGTTCAATCAGATAATCAGGAACCTCCTGATTTTTAGTCACTATCAAACAAGAGAGATTTTTACGGCAGAGATTCTGTAGTGCCTCAATCGCTTTTTCTCGAGGCATCATTTTCAAAAAACTTAATTCGGTGGAACCAATGATTTGGACTCGCTCCGGATGTAAACTGTCAGTATATCCTGCCAGAGCGAGTCCAGGCTTCTGAATTCTTGGCACTGAAACCGTTTTTGACAATCCAGCAGCGCCGGACAACAGTTCAAGATCCAGACCGGCTTCCTTCTCGTCAAGAATTTCCTGGATGGTTAATTTTTGCATAATTTTAAAAAACCAGTTGTCACGGGGCTGATAAGAGAATTCCTGAAATCACGCTGGCCCCTCTTCATCCAGAATAATCTGATAGATAGCTTCTTTGTCAGCAGCAGCCAGCAATTTTTTTCTAACAGAAACATCTTTCAAGAGTTTGGAAATCCTGGCCAGAGTCTTTAAGTGGACACCCACAGATTCTTCGGGAGCAATCAACAAAAAAAACAGATGCGCCAGTTGACCATCCATCGATTCAAAGTCAACTCCGGAATGACTGCGCCCAAAAACCAGTTTCAGCTCAGGGATTCCCGCTAATTTCCCGTGGGGAATTGCCACCCCATCACCGATTCCGGTGCTGCCAAGCTTTTCCCTCTCTTGAAGAACGGCAATGACATCATCCCGGTTCAAAGAAGGTTCACAGGAGATCAACGCGTCGGTCAATTCTGCAAGGGTCTTGGTTTTATCTTTCGCGTGCAAATCTGCAACGATAGCCTGTGGATCCAGTAGTTCAGATATTTTCATAATCACAATCTTATTTGGTCAGCAATAAAAAAAGTACGGGTCTTTTTCTCAAAACAAAAAAAGACCCGTCTCAAAGAACTTAACCCTTTTGGGGAACAATTAAACCATAATTTCCATCTTTGCGTCGATAGACGACATTCATCTCTTCAGAGTTATCATCAGTGAAGGCCAGGAACTCTTTATTCAGAAGATCCATTTGCATGACCGCCTCTTCCACTGACATCGGCTTAACAAAAAAGGAGTGGCTGCGGATAATTTCAGGTTCAGCACTTCCTTCATCGACACTTGCTGCAGCAAAGATAGTCTTTTCCAGCTGCCGCTGAACTCCGACAGCCCCCTTATGTTTCTTCAACTTATCTTTATAACGCTTCAACTGCCGTTCAATTTTATCAACCATCAAATCGATGGCAGCATACATATCTTCCTTGCTTTCAGTACTCTTCATGGTCAGCCCCTTAGCGACCATAGTAACCTCGGCTCGATGATTTATTTTCTTTTGTACCGATAAAACCACCTGGGCATCAATTGGTTCATCAATGTACTTTTTGACCCGAGCCAGTTTTTCTTCCACATAGCTGCGAATGGCATCACTGCTCTCCATGTGACGGAAGGTAACGGCAATTTGCATAGGGCAACCTCCTTGCTGCAACAGACTCCGGCATGGAATCTGGGTTAGTCTAATTATAACGCAAAATCACTCACGAGGCATCCCCGCTCTGTGGCAACAGTCAAAATAATCTTTTCCGCTCAGTTGACGAACCAAGACCAAGCATTTCCCGATATTTGGTCACCGTACGACGAGCAATATTAATATCCTGTTCTTCTAAAAGATTAACTATCTTCTGATCTGAATATGGTTTTTTAGGATTTTCTGCAGCAATAATTTCTTTGATACGACTCTTGACGCTCTCCGAGGCAATGGCATCTCCATCAGCGGTATTAATTCCACTGTTAAAGAAATATTTCAATTCAAACAGCCCTTGTGGAGTCTGTACATATTTGTTTGTTGTCACCCGGCTCACCGTCGATTCATGCATTTCAATATCGTCGGCTACATCGCGAAGAACCAAGGGTTTCAGATATTCAATTCCGCGGTCAAAAAAATCTCTCTGAAATTTAACAATACTTTTGGTCACTTTATAAATAGTACGCTGCCGTTGGTGGATGCTCTTAATCAACCAGACAGCACTGCGCATTTTTTCCTGAATATACTCACTGGCTTTTTTATCAACAGCTTTTGAATCCGTTAAGGCGTTGCGGTAAAAAGAATTGATCCGCAAATTAGGCAAGCCATCATCATTCTGAGTCACCACATATTCATCGCCCACCTTATGAACAAAAATATCGGGAGAAATATAGTGAACATCTTCCTCGTTGTAGGCTCTCCCCGGTCGCGGATCCAGGCTCGAGATCATCTTTGCAGCATTCAAAACATCATCCAGAGAAACTTTTAATGCCTTAGCAATGACCGGATACTTACGACCCTCAAGCTCAGCAATAAAATCACGTAAGATGGTCGCAGCCAGAGATTCCGACAATTCCATTCGTTCCAGCTGCAGGAGCAGGCATTCCTGAAGATTTTGACAGGCAACCCCAGCCGGATCAAATTGCTGTACCTGCTTGCAGGCCGATTCAAAAACTTCCAGATCTTGCCCAGAAGTTTGTGCCATCTCTTCCAAGCTGGCATGTAGATAACCGATATCATCAAGGTTGCCAATAATTTCAGCCGCAGCAAACCGTTCAGCTTCTGCAAAAGTAGACAGGCTGAGCTGCCACATCAGGTAATCTTTTAAACTTTCATGGCGAGTCAGCAAACTCTCAAAGGAAGGGCGATCCTCATGGTTCTCATAACTGTTACGGGTATCGCTGCTATTGAGACTGTAGCCTTCCAGATAGGTCTGCCAGTCGATATCATTCATCCCCTCTGAATCGGCCTTAACTTCTTGCTCAGGAGCAGCTTCCACCGAGCCAACTTCTTCTCCTTCAAGGTTGGCAACGCCTTCTTCTTGCTCCTCTTTTGTCTCGGTCCCTTCTTCAAGTAGTGGGTTCTCAGCCAGCTCTTCAGTGACAACATCAACCAGTTCCATCCGTGATAGTTGCAATAATTTGATAGCCTGCTGCAGCTGGGGAGTCATCACCAACTGTTGACTGAGTTTAACCTGGAGTCGAAGATCAAGAGCCATAAAGTTATTTATTCCGCGGGGTGGGAGTACCCACCAAAAATATTCTTAAATCCAAATAATAAGACGGTCAATACCACCTCTTTGCACCAATTAGAGTCTAAATTTTTCTCCCAGATATATTTCCCGTGCAAGAGGACTTGCCGCTATCTCTTCAGGAGTCCCAAATTCAAGCAGCTTCCCTTGATTCAGGATATACGCTCGATCACAGACACCAAGTGTTTCCCGAACATTATGATCGGAAATCAGAATACCGATGCCCCGTTCTTTCAACTGGAAAATAATATTTTGAATATCGATCACCGCAATCGGGTCGATTCCAGCGAAAGGCTCATCCAGCAGCAAAAAAGCAGGTTCAAGTACGAGTGATCTGGCAATTTCTACCCGCCGTCGCTCGCCGCCAGAGAGAGCATACCCTTTAGAGTCACGGAGGTGGGCAATATTCAGATCATCGAGCAATTTTTCCAACCGCTGTTGTTGCTCACCGCGAGTCAGATCCAAGGTTTCTATAATTGCCAGAAGGTTTTCCGCGACAGTCAACTTACGAAAAACTGACGCCTCCTGTGGCAGGTAAGAAATCCCGGAACGCGCCCGCCGGTACATCGGCAGATCAGTAATATTTTTATCATCCAGAAATACTTTTCCAAAATCCGGTTTGGCAAGCCCAACAATCATGTAGAAGCTGGTTGTTTTCCCAGCACCATTCGGCCCCAACAGACCAATGACCTGACCGGAGTGGACTTCCAGATTGACACCGGAAACAACCTCACGTCCCGCATAAGATTTATGTAACTCGGTTGCCTTGAGAACTCTGCTCACTGTTTTTCCTGTTTCTTTTCAGGAACAATGATGGCCTTAACCCGACTTTTCCCAGAGCTTTTGATCAGCGTTCTATTTTCTTTTAGATAGAGAGTAATTTCGTCCCCAGAGATTGTATTCTTTCCCTGCGTAACCTCAGCATTCCCAATCAGCACCAGCGTTTCTTCTGCTTGGTAAAATACAGCTTTCTCCGCTGTTGCAACCCGGTCAAGTTGAATAACACGAACCTTACCAATTGCCTCCAGACGCTCAACCTGATTTTGATCCTTTTGAAAAAAGACCAGCAGCTTTTCCGCATAGAGGGTCATTTCACCCTGTTTGGCGACAACTTCGCCAGTAAAGATAGATTGCCGCTGTTGTTGTAATACTTCCAGTTGTTGAGCCGTAATTTCGATGGGTTGATTTCGATCCAGCTTGAGGGCTGCCTCATCCGCACAAACAACCGACGCACAACAACATAAAAAACCAAGTGATAGCAAAAGAAGCCCGCGGCTCATCATTTATTTTTTCTCACTGTTCGTTGGATTCAATAGCATCCAGACATTATTTTTCACCAGCATCCGGCCTTGTTGAATATCAATCTGCAACCCGGTTCCCGTTAGTTCCAGTTGCGGGGAAAGAAACCGGATTGGAGCGGCAGTACTCAACTGGTGAAGCTGATCGTCATAGTGCAACCGCTCGGTAAAAAGTTGTTCACCCCGCTCGGTCTTCAGTATGACATTCCCCCAGACATCAATTTGGCGCGTTTTCTGTGCTAACTGACCCTGATCAGCCCGGAGGTCGACCTTGCCAAAATCTCCCGCGTCATAAAATAGCAGTTTGACGGCTTCCAATTTTGCCAGATCACTATCACGCTGATATTCAGCCTTATCTGCATCAAGAGTCCAACGTCGTTGACCCTCTTCATTCTGGGTATAATGGAGATCTCTCAGCGCAAGATCAATATCTTCCGGCAACATACTAAGAATCTCTTCTGGACTTTTCTGTTGCAGATGTCGATAAATAACCGTTGTCAACACAACAATAGAAATCAGGATCAGAAGAGCCAGTAAGCGCCGCAAATTAAACACCCGTTCCCTACTAATTCTGACTAAAATAGCGCTCTGTCAGTTCATCCCACCTGCCCGAGGCTCGCAACAGCAGATCACAAATTTCCCTGACCGCACCGCAACCACCGGGGCGCGCTGTCACATAATCAACCAAGGGAAGAACCTCAGGAACAGCATCGGCAACAGTTGCGCTGAACCCAACCCGCCGTAAAATTGGCAAATCGACAACATCATCACCAACATAGGCAACTTGATTATCTGCCAGTCCCTGAGCCGACAGGATTTCCAGATAAGGATCCAACTTTTGCAACGCTCCCTGGTAGAGGATTTCAATTCCTAACTCTGTCGCTCGGCGACTGACGACCGCTGATGAACGTCCGGTGATAATGCCAATCTTAATTCCTGCGCGTTGGAGCATTTTCAATCCATGGCCATCTTTAACATCAAAAGCTTTCAACTCGTTCCCATGATTATCGTAGATAATCCGACCATCGGTCAGAACCCCATCGACATCCAGCAACAATAGCTTTATTTTAGCCAATTGTTTCTGCATCAAACCACTCCAGATTTAAGCAGATCATGCAGATGAACAATGCCAACCGGGACTTTCCCCTGCTCATCAGCAAAAACAAATAGCGAGGTAATCGAATGAGCCTCCATGACCTGTAATGCCTTCGCTGCCAGATTCTGACGTAAAATCCGTTTTGGCGCAGTCGACATCACCTGATGAATAGGTTGTTGCAAACTCTCCAGCCCCAACTCCATAATCCGGCGTAAATCACCGTCTGTAAAAACCCCGGTTAAAATGCCCTGAGCATCGACAACACCGGTTACACCCAGTTTTTTACTGGTAATCTCAAACAAAGCTTCACGTAAAAGAGTATCTGACGCGACCAACGGAATTTCATCATCAACGTGCATCAGATCTTCAACTCGCAGTAGTAATTTTTTCCCGAGGGCACCACCAGGATGAAAGAGAGCAAAGTCTTCCGCCTTGAATCCCCGCTCATCCAGTAAAGCAACTGCCAGGGCATCACCCATAGCGAGAGTTGCTGTGGTACTGGCCGTTGGAGCCAACCCTAAAGGACAAGCCTCTTCAGCAACACTGATATCAAGATGGACATCTCCGGCAATGCCCAAAGTACTTTGCGGGTTTCCTGACATTGAAATCAACGGCAATCCCATCCGCTTGATCACCGGCAGAATCCGGCTGACCTCTTCAGTTTCACCAGAGTAGGACACAGCAATGACAACATCATTTCTGGACAGCATTCCAAGATCCCCGTGAATTCCTTCAGCAGGATGAAGAAAAAATGTCGGTGTTCCCGTGGAGGCCATCGTGGCTGCAATTTTCTGACAGATTAATCCGGATTTTCCCATTCCGGTCACCACAACCTTTCCCTGGCAATCAAGAATCATTTTGACCGCTTCAGAAAAAGCGCCATCAATCCGGGACTGCAGTGCCAGAACAGCATCTGCCTCAATCTGCAAAACTCGTTTGGCTGTTTCGATCATCAGTTCTGACTCCCGATTTCATTCTGTTTGAAAGTTGCGTCAAATTCCAAGATCTGCTGCAACAACGCCTTAACCTGTGCTAGTGGCAGCGAATTTGCCCCATCACAAAGTGCATGATCGGGATCTTCGTGAACTTCCCAGAACAAACCATCAATACCTGTTGCTGCTGCCGCCCGCGATAAAGCTCCAACATACTCACGCTGACCAGAGGAAGAGCCTCCAGCACCACCTGGTAACTGCACCGAGTGAGTGGCATCAAAAACCACCGGATAGCCCATCTCGCGCATAATCACCAGTGAACGCATATCGACAACCAGGTTATTGTAGCCAAATGAGACCCCACGTTCAGTCAGCAGAATGCTTTCATTTCCAGTTGAAGCTATTTTTTTGACCCCATGCTCAATATCCCAAGGAGCCAGAAATTGCCCTTTCTTTAAATTAATTGGTTTTCCGGTGTTACCGGCAGCCACCAATAAATCGGTCTGACGACTTAAAAAAGCCGGTATTTGGAGAATATCCAGAACATCGGCAGCGGCGGCAACCTGACTGACATCGTGGACATCAGAAATAATTGGCAACTCTAATTCATGATTAACCCGTTCCAGAACCCGCAAGCCCCGCTCTACCCCCAGTCCACGAAAAGAAGTGACAGAGGTTCGATTAGCCTTGTCATAAGACGCTTTAAAGATCAACTCACAGCCGAGAGTGTGGGTGATTTCCTTTAATCCTTCAGCTATCCGTAACGTAAGATTTTCATCTTCAATAGCACAGGGACCAGCAATTAAAACTAACTGCTTAGCACCACCAAAGGAGACCGGACCAACATTAACCTGTTGCATTTTATTCCTCCTGATGCTGCTTCAAGCAGGCACCAACGAAAGATTCAAACAGCGGATGCGGTTCCATCGGCCGTGATTTAAATTCAGGATGAAATTGGCAGCCCAGAAACCAGGGATGGTCAGCCAGTTCAGCAATTTCGACCAGGTTCAATTCAGGATTCCTCCCGGAAAAAATCAAACCCCTAGCTTTTAACTTTTCAAGATAATCATTGTTGAATTCAAAACGATGCCGATGCCGCTCTGTAAGGTGATCCTTCCCATAAATCCGGCGCGCCAGCGAACCCTCTTCCAATTCACAAGGATAAGCCCCCAGGCGCATGGTTCCACCTTTTCCCTTAACTTTCTTCTGCCCTTCCATAATATGGATCACTGGATTTTTAGCATCTTCATGAAATTCAGAAGAATGAGCATCTTTAATCTCACAAACATGGCGGGAAAACTCGATAACGGCCATTTGCAGCCCCAGACAAATTCCGAAAAACGGAACTTTATTTTCACGAGCAAAATGGACTGCAGCAATCTTCCCTTCACTCCCCCGTTCACCAAAACCGCCAGGAACCAGGATACCATCAACAGCATCAAAAGTATCATTGATACCGTGGCGCTCCAATGCCTCTGAATCTACATATTTGAGATTGACCCGACAATTGTTGGCAATCCCGCCATGGGTCAACGCCTCGGATAATGACTTATAGCTCTCTGTCAATCCGACATATTTTCCGACAATAGCAATAGTTGTTTCATCCGCCGGATGTTTCACCCGCTCGACGATCCTCTCCCAGGCAGATAGATCAGGAGCCTTGGTCCAGATATTCAGATAATCAACAATCCGTTCATCCAGTCCCTGAGCATAAAAAGCAGTGGGGACTTCATAGATTGTCTCAACATCACGAGCCGTAATCACCGCCTCCTCAGGGACATTACAAAACAGAGCTATCTTTTCCTTCATATCCCGCGGGATCTCACGATCACAGCGACAGAGAAGGATATCCGGCTGGATACCAATTTCACGCAGATCTTTGACACTATGCTGTGTCGGTTTCGTTTTCAACTCACCTGCCGTCGCGATGTAAGGCACCAAGGTCAGGTGAATATAGAGAACATTATCCCGGCCACGGTCGGCGCGAAACTGGCGAATTGCCTCAAGGAACGGGAGGGATTCAATATCTCCTACGGTTCCACCGACTTCCACAATTGCGACATCAACGTTGCTGGCATTATTAAGAATTTTCTTTTTAATTTCATTGGTTATATGGGGGATAACTTGAACGGTTCCACCGAGATAATCACCACGTCGTTCTTGACGAATAACCGAATCATAAACCTGTCCGGTGGTAAAATTTGACTTACGCGACAATGTTGCTGATGTAAAGCGCTCGTAATGACCCAGATCAAGGTCAGTCTCCGCCCCATCGTCAGTGACAAAAACCTCTCCATGTTGAAAAGGACTCATGGTTCCGGGATCAACATTGATATACGGATCCATTTTTTGCATCGAAACCCGTAAACCACGTGCTTCCATCAGCGCCCCGATTGAGGCAGCTGCCAGTCCTTTACCAAGAGAAGAAACCACGCCGCCGGTTACAAAGAGAAACTTCGTCTTCATTTAGTCATTCCATTCTTCATAAAAATGGCTGTCCAGCCACCCTATTGATAAAAATAAAATCTTATTCCCACAACAGCCGATTCTACACACAAACAGAGGCGAAAGAAACCCTGATCATGCAAAAAACCGTCCATATTTAAAAAAGAAAATAAGAACCTGATTTAATTATTGTTTTTCCATAGACATGAGAGCGGAAACACGTGCAAGATCGGCCAAGGTATCAACCCCGTGACAACTGAACTCAGTCTCTGCTACATACAATTTGACTCCCCGTTCAAGTGCCCGCAATTGTTCCAGGTTCTCCAGCTTTTCCAGCGGAGTTTTCGGCCAGGAGGGATAACTCAACAAAAGTTCGCGCCGATAGACATAAAGACCAATATGCCGCAACAAACCCAACTGTGACAAAGTTTCAGCAAGTTGTTCAGGGCTCAAATCACGCGGCCAGGGGATTGGGGCGCGGGAAAAATAAAGCGCCAGCCCGGATTGATCTTTCACCACTTTCACCACATTGGGATTATGAAAGTCGTCAACCTGATTGATTACACTTGCAAGGGTTCCCATTTGAATATGTTGATTTTCTACTAACGGGGCAATCGCCTGATCAACCATCCGCGGATCAATGAGCGGCTCATCCCCTTGAACATTGACAATCAGCTCAGAATCGATATTGGCCGCAACTTCAGCAAGACGATCCGTACCGGTCGGATGATCGACCTTAGTCAACATCACCTCACCACCAAAACCTTTGACAACGTCAACGATACGCAGATCATCAGTTGCAACAATAACCCGGTCGATCATTTTTGCTTCAGCAACCCGTTGGCAAACATGTTGGATCATCGGTAAACCATTGATTAAGGCAAGAGGTTTTCCAGGAAACCGGGTCGATCCATAACGGGCAGGAATGATTGCTGTGGCTTTTTTCATACACATAGCCTTTCAAGCTCAGGAAAGAAAACAGGGATACTTACGCTATTTTTTTCAGATGTCAACGGACAAATAATAAAGTGAAAAAGACGGTGAAGCTCACACTTCCCGAGGCACAAACAGTCGGGCAATTCGTTGACTCAATGAGTAGATCTGTTTCAACTTGTCGGTAACCTCAAATTCCACCTGCAATGTTTCCATCCGTTCCGAACAGCTCTGGGTAAATCGGTAAAACAACCATTGCCAATCCCAATAGCGGCTGGGCAAGTTAATTCAGGTGGGATAGAACAGAATGGGCGGATCTCAAGAAAATTTACGCGCCCACAGCAAAGCCACCAGGAAACAGCTGCTTATTGCCAGACACAGGTAAGCAAAGATATCGCCATAGCGCGTGTAAAAAGTTGGGGTAGCTCCCAGCCCGACGGTTCCACTCAGCTGTATAGGTTGAAAAATCGGGCCAACGGCGGTCACTCGCCCGGCAGGTGAAATCAGCGCAGAAATTCCGGTGTTTGCGGCACGAGCAATCCAAATCCGGTTTTCAATCGCCCGGAAACGAGTCATTGCCAAAAGCTGGTAAGGAGCCGAGGAGCGGCCGAACCAGGCATCATTTGTCAAATTAACCAGTAAACTACTTCCTTCGCGGACATATTCACGTGCCAACTGCGGAAAGATAGCTTCATAACAGATCAGTACTCCAAGAGAATGTCCGTTTAATGGTAATGGTTGGATCTTTCCAGGTGAAAAATCTCCCACCCCGACAACCAGCTTATTGATAAAGGATAACAGTTTTCCAAAGGGGACATACTCGCCGAAAGGAACCAAATGAATTTTATCGGAACGCCCCAGCTCCTCCCCTGCAGAGGAAAGAAGGAAAGCGCTATTGTAATATCGGTAGTTATCAGAGGATAACTGCTTGTAGGCCGGACTGCCAAGAAGCAAGGGGGTATTCAACTGCCTTGGCAATTGTTTAACCTGCTCAGTAAGTTCTGATTGATCCTGCAGAAAGAAAGGCGTTGCTGCTTCTGGCCAGATAATTAAATCAGGTTTTTGTTCCAGAGCCTGGACTGACAAGCTGCGGTAGCGGTCAATACTGGCCTGCCGATTTTCAGGTGCCCATTTCTGTATCTGATCAATGTTCCCCTGAATCAGAGCCACCCGCAAGTGCTCGGCACGTTGCTCAAGGGGCTGCGCTTCCCTCCAGACACCATAGCCAAAATGGCTGATTGCTATTATTATTGTTGCAGCTACGCCCAACCATGCCAGTCGACTTTTCGGCATCGAAATAATCCCGGCAATAGTACAATTGACGGCCACCAGCATCAAACTGACCCCATACACTCCGGTCACATCTGAGCTCTGAATCGCCAGAGGAAAATTTTGTTGAGAATAACCAATGATTGCCCAAGGGAAACCCGTAAGCAGCACTCCACGCAGATACTCAAGAGCGACCCAGAGAGGGGGCAAAGTCAACAGATATGGAAGTTTAAAAAAAGTTTCAAGCTGACAAGAAATCCAAGTAGCCAGGCCAAAATAGACAGCAAGATAGACAATCAAAAATAGATAAGCAAGGAGAGAAAAGACCGGCTGGAGACCACCATAAGTGGTCATCACAAAATTCAACCAATATAAAACGGTGGCAAAAAAAACGGTTCCGGCTGTAAATCCTGCCGCAAAAGGGCGGGAGCGCATAACCAGCAACAGAGGGACTAATGCAACCCAGGCAAAGGGAAATAAATCCGGACGGGGAAATGCTGCTGCCAGCAACAGACCCGAGGCTGCGGCGGCAATCAAAGTTAGATCAGGCCTTGCCAAAGGCATCAATGCGCACCACTTTGAGCGCTGGCCAAGGCAAGGGGGATAATTCGAATCTGGCGAATAGCACGTTGATCACCCTGCTCAATCAACATATCAAAATCCCCAATCCTGATCCGTTCACCAACAACTGGAACCCTGCCGTACTGCTCCACAACATAACCACCAACGGTATCAAACTTTTCCCGAGCCACTTCTATATCGAAATATTCCTCAAACTCTTCAATGCTCAAACGACCATCGACAAGGAGAGTCCCATCAGGCTGTTCCAGCAACCATTCCTCTTCACGATCATATTCGTCCTGAATTTCGCCAACTATTTCTTCGATCAGATCCTCAATGGTCACCAAGCCCGAAGTTCCACCATATTCATCAATGACAATAGCAATATGGACACAGGTCTCCTGGAACTCTTTGAGTAAAACACTGACTTTTTTCGATTCTGGGACCAAATAGGGAGGACGCATAATTTCATCCAGGGTAATAGCATCGATGGGACGTCCCCAGTAACGGAGCAGATCTTTGGCATAAACCAGACCGATAATATTGTCGATATTATTTTTGAAAACCGGAATACGAGAATGCCCTGAGCTTAGAATTGCTTTGAGAATGTTCCCGAATGGAGCCTCAGCATCAACACACACCATAGCTGTCCGTGGAATCATGATTTCACGCAAAATAGTTTCGTCCAACTCCAGGATCGATTGGAGCATATCCCCTTCACCCTCATCGATGATCCCTTGCTGCTCAGAAGCATCGATCAACTCCTGCAATTCTTCTTCACTATTTGCTTGAGGGCAATAGCTCAATCTGCGCAACAGACGCTTAAACCAACCAATAGATTCCTGCGAGTGCTCGTTGTCCACTTCTTTTTTGTTCTCCTTTTTTATAGTTCTTCTTCAAGTGGAAATTCTTGGGTCAAGAGATCAAAAATCTCAGACTCTTTCGCTTCCATCTTCTCAGCTTCCGGTGCTGTTCCACGCTCGTGATCATAACCAAGCAGGTGCAGGACACCGTGAATCAGCAGAAACCAGAGTTCGTGTTCAAATGGAATGTCGACTTCAGCAGCATCCGTCGCTGCCTGTTCAGCTGAAATGACCACATCACCCAACAGCAGAGGTGACAATCCAGCTCCTTCACCTTCCTGCATAGCAAATGAAATAACATTTGTCGGACGATCACGTTGTAGATATTTTCGATTGATTTCCTGAATTCCGGCATTATCGAGAATCAGGATCGACAGTTCTGCCTCAGGATATCCCAAGACGCTTAAGATCTTCTGGGCTATCTTCCGCAGTGGCCGCTTCAGGATCTTGTGTCGGTTTTGGCAATTTTCTATCTGGATTCGCACTTTTGGTTTTTGCCTTTTCTTTGTCCGGAGCTTTATCCTCGATATCAACCTTTTCTCGGACAATATGTACCGGTTCTGGATAATCAACCCGGTGGTGAAAAGATCCGGATAAAATACGATTGAAACTCTTGGCAATTAAATTCAAATCTTTCAGGGTCAAATCGCACTCATTCAGCTGTCCATCAATAAAAATATTGTTGATCAGCTTCTGCACCATTCCCTGAATCCGCGCTGGAGTTGGATCAGTCAATGTCCGACTGGCTGCTTCAACAGCATCTGCCAGCATAATCAGCGCCGCTTCGCGAGTTTGAGGTTTGGGCCCATGGTAACGATAATCCCGCTCGTCAACCTGTTGAACTTCTGGATCAGCCTGAGTTTTTGCCCGATCGTAGAAAAATTTGATTAATGTTGTCCCGTGATGTTGTTGAATAATATCAATCAGCTCTGAACCAAGCCTATGTTCACGAGCCAAATCGACCCCATCCTTCACATGCGAAGTAAGAATCAGAGCGCTCATAGATGGTGCTAATTTATCATGCTTATTCCGCTGCCCTCCTGAATTTTCAATAAAGTAGAGGGGTTTCTTGATTTTGCCAATATCATGATAATAAGCTGAAACTCTGGTTAATAATGGGTTAGCATGGATAGCCTCAGCAGCAGCTTCCCCAAGGTTTCCAACCAGAATAGAGTGATGATATGTCCCCGGAGCCTCAATCATTAATTGCCGCAAAATTGGCGCATTCATGTTGGCCAGTTCTAGTAATTTTAGATCTGTCGTGTACTTAAAGAGGGATTCCATCAGCGGGACGGTACCATTAACAAAAACTGCACTCGCCAAACCACCGAAAAAACCAAATCCCAGCTTCCAGAGTAGCTGCAGCTCAACGCCGCGACCCGTCAAAAAATGGATCCCGACGATCAAAGCCATGTTTGTTAATCCGATCCACAACCCCGCTCGATAAAGAGTTGTCCGACGCTGGCAATGGCGGACTCCATGTGCTCCAACAAGGCTGCCAACCAGCACGTAAAGAGCCATCAACAGACTGTTACCGAACAATATTCCGACCAGGATCGAACAACAGACAGCAAACAAAAAAGCGGTTTCTGAATTTAGGACAATTCGCACCAGCATCGCGCCAAGAGCAAAAGGGATCGCGTAGAGATAAACTGAAGAGTCAAAATAAGCAAAGGTGTTTCCCATTCCGGAGGCAATAAAAATGGATATTTTTATCAACAGAAACAGGGTGAGAAATACGGTGGCAAGAAATAGCAAATCACGGGAATCTGGATGGAATTTACTGATATTATGTTGAGTATAATAAAAACCAACAAAAATCAGCAGCAGGGAACAGATCAGCAGGCCTGCTGCCGTCTGCAAACTGCGATTATCTCGACCAGAGGTTCGAATTGCCTGCAACTTAAGAATTTGATCGGCGGTCACCCGCTCTCCTTCACGAACGACCATTTCCCCCTTTTTGACCTGGAAGAATACCGGTGCGACCTGCTCACGTGCATCCAACTGTTGCTGTTCAGTTTTCGTCTGATTATAAATCAGACTTGGTCGCAACTGTTGTTGCACCAGTTTTAATAAGGACTGCTGCTGATTCGAAGTTATTCCGGGGATCTGCGCTAACTTGTCTTTTGCCTGAAGCAAAGCATTATTTAAACCGATCACGGGTTCCAATAACCCCAAGTCTATTTCTTCTCCTCCGCTCCGCTCAACAACCGCAACACCTCGAGCTTGATCTGCGTCGAAAGCCTTGAGATTAGCAACAATAGGTTGCCCAAAGATAGGTGTTAACAGATTTCCAGTTAAAACAGGAATACTCTGATTAACAGCCAAGCTGAGCAATGGTCGAATCTCTTCACCCGCGAGAGGAACCCCAAAAGTAGATGCCAATTGCAGTAAAAAATCTTCAGATTTTAGAACCTCACTATCATCCTGAAACTGCACTAACAATCCAAGCCCCTGACGAATCCTTTCAACCGCCTGGATTCCGGCAGTTGTGTCTAGATCGTATACGAGGTGAGCAGTTTTTTCGGCCTCATCGCGCTTTGCCTGAGTCAAGGGGACATCTTCTGCCAACAGATCACGAGGTGATTTAATATCCCGGGTAGCAATATCTCCCGGAGCATAATAATC
>JASFYS010000115.1:0-3735 GCA_045047095.1 Desulfuromusa sp.
CAAATTTGACAAAAACATCATACAGCAGCGGGAAATCACGATAGTTATTGGTGTACTCTTCAATCAGGTTCCGGGTTGAAATCAGGTAGTAATTTTCTGAGCCCCGATTGAAGACAAAGGATTGAAGTTTTTCCTGAAAATCAAGCATGTAATCGAGGTATTTATAGAGAAATCGTTGGGATCTAAATTCGTTTTGTTCGGTTTTTTTCTGTTCTCTTTTATCCATCTTAATGATGACAACGGCAGGGTGATTGCCGCTAGAATTCTTAAAATTGATCGCGTTGATGATCTTGTTAATACCTTTTAAAATTGAGAAATAGGTATGGTTGATCAGCGTGCAGGGGTATTTCTGATGCTCCAGATATTCATACACACTGAAAAGGCAGGTTAAGATAGATGTTTCTGGATTTTTTTTATAATTGGCAATATGAAAACCAGCAATATCTTCTACCGTTAGTACCTTGTTGCGTTGGATGGCGCTGACTTCGGTCAATGGTAAATTCATCTCGCGGTAAACATGTTTAATGACAGAACCTTGAACCGAGTCGATACTGATAGCCTTGGGAATCTGGTGCGAAGCTAAGGAGGCAATCAGCTTCATGACCCCGGTTTCATCAAATTCAAGAAATGCCGTGGGGATGGATTTATCGATGCTGTCCCTTGCTAATACATAGGGGAAATTGCCCGCAAACAAAATTCCATCTATATTTTTGATGGTTGGGATGATTTTTGGTAACTCGGTGTAATAGGCATAAGGATAAGCTGTTATCTCGAAAGGAAGAGACATCAGCTTAGTCAAATTGAGAATTTCGGTAATGCGCTTGTCGACTCCAACCAGAGCGATATTCATTGTCTAAGTCCTATATGTTCCGGATGTTGATAAATATTCGCGCAATAATATCTCATTATTGATGTGGGTGGTGTTTAAAAAATCATCATAAAAGCTCTCTCCCCATTTTTTTGCTCCCATGAGGCAGATCTCCAGATAATTAGGGTTCGGTAGCAGGGTGCTGTCCCGGTACTCTTTCTTCCCTGAATAAATAAATGCCTCGTCCAATTCGGGCAACTCTTGACCCTGATAACTGTTAATTTTGTCAGCCGGTATCGATGTTCTGGTGTAACCCCTTTCCCGGTGATCGAGAGTCGTGAAATTGAATTCAGCATAACAATAACAAATAGCATTTAACCAATTCTGTTCCGAGGCTTGTACATTCAATACTGCAGAGTTTTTGCTGGTATTTTTTCGCCAGGCTGGACGTTGGTTGAAAGAGCGTTTAAAGGTTTCAAGCTTGACTGGGACGATATGCGTGGGCTGTTCCCGCTGACCTTTCGTCTCCTGCGGATTGATCAGGCTGCCGTAGGCAATAATTCCCAGCATCATTTCTCCTTGACTTCATTAGAAAGGTGTTCTAGAACAACTTAGAGACGTATTAAGGACATGACTATAAAGTATGGGGATCAAATGGTCAATATCAGAGATATAGCAGAGAAATATAGCGAGGAAATCTACGCTAATCTGGAAAAATTGGTAAATATCAACAGTTTTTCTACGAATATTGTCGGGCTCCATTCTTTGTCCGATGCTCTGGTCACTATTGCCGATGGTCATGGAATTGTTCTGGAGAGAAAAATTGTGGCTGAGGATTCAACTCACCGCCCCCATCTGATGTATGAAAATAAGCAGCGTGATGACTATTATGCCTTTATTGGCCATTTCGATACAGTCCACCCGCCTGACAGTGATTTTAACAGGCTTGTCAAAGATGGTGAAAATTGGATTGGACCTGGCGTCAATGATATGAAAAATGGTGTATTGATTGCTCTCTACACACTGATCATTTTGAAAGACCTGATGCCGTTGGAACAGATTCCGCTCAAGATACTCTTTAATTCTGATGAAGAAATCAGTTCTCCAATCTCCAAACATATTATCGAGGCGGAGTTGAAGAATGCCAAGGGTGGATTTGTTTTTGAGTCTGGTCGGGTGCCGGGAGATATGATCGTCACAACCCGCAAAGGGGTGATTGGTCTGGATATTGAGGTGATCGGGAAACCGTCACATGCCGGAGAATCTCCTAGTACCGGGATTAATGCCATTGTTGATGCGGCAACAATTGTTGACAAACTCAACTCACTGAATGGTATGGCTGCAGGAGTCAGCATTCAATGCACCGAGATCACTGGTGGCACAGCACGCAATGTTGTTCCTGATCGCTGCCATATTGGAGTCGATATCAGGGTTCCGGATCTGGAAAAGCAGGCTCAGACTCTTAAAGATGTTGCTCAAATTTTTGCGGATAAAAATCTTGTCAAGAGTCAAATTGAGTACAAAATCAAGGTAAAAAGACCACCATTTGTTAAAACCGAAAAGTCCGCTAGACTTATCGAGAAGTATATCAATAAAGCTTCTGCTCTGGGATTTCAGATTCAGGAGACCTCTTCCGGAGGTGTTTCGGATGCCAATAATTTATCCAGTTTCGGGGTGCCGGTGATTGATGGTCTGGGAGCTTTGGGTGATTTTCCCCATACCAAAAAAGAATACATGGTGAAGCAATCACTGCTGGATCGACTGGTTGTTTTCAGCAGCTTCTTTTATGAACTGATTCAGGAAGATTGATGGCAGCCATCTTATTCATTTTTGCGAGATCAGGACGATTGATTCTTACCGTATCTATTTGAGGGATACACACATTCCAGGGAGGTTAATATGAAAAAAGTTTTTGTTTTACTACTGGGTTTGTTGATTTGTGCGGGAGCGGTCAATGCGAAAACACTGAAGATTGGCATGTCTTCGGATGCCCGTTCGATGGATCCCTATTTTCACAATGAAACGGCAACCAATTCAATGTTGTCCAATGTTTTTGAGGGGCTCACCTATTTTGATAAAGACCTCAATGTTTATCCGGTATTGGCAGAATCCTGGAAGGTTGTGGGAGAAAACACCTGGGAATTTAAGTTAAGAAAAGGTGTCAAATTCCACAATGGTAACGACTTTAATGCCGATGATGTCATTTTCTCTATCGATAGAATTAAAAACTGGGGAAAATCAGGATTTAAATCGAAGGTCAACATGATTAAATCCTTTGTCAAGGTTGATGATTACACGGTTCAGATTACCACCAAAGGGCCGTACCCGATTCTGCTGCGGAAGCTCTCCTACGTTAAAATGCTGGATGCCGAATACAGTAGTGATAAAGACGCTGCTTTTCTTGGTTTGAACCCGGTAGGAACTGGCCCGTATAAATTTGTTGCCTGGAGAAAAGGGGAGAGTCTCACTCTGACCGCGAACCGGAATTACTGGCGTGCCCAACCTTTTTACTCTGATGTCATTTTTAAACCACTGACCAACAATGCGACCCGGGTTGCCGCTGCATTAAGTGGTGAAGTTGATATTATTGATAGAATTCCGGTGATGGATGTTGAGCGGATCAAAAAATCCTCCAAACTCAATTTTTTCATGAAACCCGGGCTACGGCTGATCTACCTGCAAATGGATCAGGGGCGTCTTGAAACTCCGTATGTCAAAGGAAAGAACCCCTTCCTGGATGTCCGGGTGAGACGGGCGATCTATCTGGGGATTAATGAGGATTCAATTGTTAAATACGTTATGAAGGGTTTTGCCGTGCCGGCGGAACAATTTAATCCAAAGGTGGTTTTTGGCTATGATACCTCCATCAAGCGTCCTGCCTACAATGCTGCTGAGGCCAAGAGACTGTTGGCAAAAGCGGGTTATCC
>JASFYS010000116.1:0-4463 GCA_045047095.1 Desulfuromusa sp.
GGAACCACTGCAACTTTACGTGCCATTTCCAGCGCTGAAATTTCGTCTACCGGAGTTTTATCCCAGAGAATCTCTCCGCTTTGTGCCTTGAGACTGCCACGTAATAAGCGTAACAGGGTTGATTTGCCACAACCATTGGGCCCGATAATGGAAAGAATTTCTCCCTGGGCGACATTGAAATTAAGATGGTTGAATATTTCTACAGCTGCAAACGCAAAGGAGAGATCGTTGATTTGAATCACAATCCGCCCCCCTTACGCCGCAACAGATAAAGAAAAAATGGGGCACCGAGTACCGCGGTAACAACGCCCACGGGGATTTCTGCCGGGGCATAGAGACTGCGGGCGATAGCGTCGGCAATAATCAGAAAGCTGCTGCCGAGCAAAGCGGAGAATGGAAGTAACAATCGATGTCCCGGGCCCCAGAGTAAGCGGCAGATGTGTGGAATCACCAGCCCGACAAACCCAACCAATCCTGCCAGAGAAACGGCACAGGCAGTTAACGCTCCCGCCAGAATAAACAGAATCAGGCGGGTTTTGGCAACATTCAGACCCAGATCTGCAGCAGTTTCTTCCCCCTGAGTGAGCAGATCCAGATGGGGAGATTGTGACCAAAGCAGCAGGAACCCAATGAGCACCCACAACCAGCCCCACGTAAGCCAGTCCGGGTCAGCCAGAGAAAGATTACCCGCCAGCCAGAAAATTGCCTGCCGGGTGGCATCAGCTGGTGCCCGCCAAAGGAGGAACAGCAATAATGCCGCGGCCAAGCTGCCAACCATCACCCCGGATAAAATCAAAGTGTGAGAGGAGCAGGTATGGGCTTGTGCTACCAGATAAACCAGCAGCAAGGCAGTGAGTGCCCCGATAAAGGCAGCCAGAGGAATGATGATGGGAGATTGAAATCCCCAGGTCAGGGCGGCGACAGCACCCAGAGCTGCACCCCCGGAAACTCCGAGTAGATAGGGATCGGCAAGAGGGTTTCTCAGGACTGCCTGAAAGGTGACTCCAGACAAGCTCAAGGCTGCCCCAACAAGTCCAGCGAGGAGGGCTCGGGGAAAGCGGATCTGCCAGATGATAACCTGCTCAACATTATTTCCCGGTCCCTGAAGTAAGATTGCAACCAACTGGTTCCAGGAAAGATCAAGGCTTCCCGCAGAAAGTGAAATTACTATGGCCAGCAAAGGTGACAACAACAGGAGTAGTTGTCCCAATCTGTGGAGGTTGCTTTTCTGTCGTTTATTCATCGATTACGATGCTCGGGTGGAAAGCTTTTGCCAGGGCTTCAATGCCAAGAATCATCCTTGGCCCCGGTCGATGGATCCAATCGGCATTGATCTCAATGATCTGTTGATTGCGTACCGCCTGCAATTGTGGCCAGTTATCAAAAAAATGTTTCGGCGTTGGTTGCCCTGGATAGGTTGATACGATAATGGTTTCGGGATTAACCGTTAGTAGTGCTTCGGTATTCCAGGTTGGGTAGCGCGACGGCCCTTTTGGCACCACGTTCTTGCCGCCGGCGAGATTGATAATGTCGGCGATAAAAGTATCTGACCCTGCAACTGTCAATGGTTGCAACATGACGCATTCAAGGGTTGTTTTTGGTTTTAATGCGGACACCTGCTGTTGAATTCTCTCGATCCTTTGCTTGATAGAATTGGCCAACTGCTGTCCCTGTTTGTCTGTATTGGTGATTTCTCCAATATTTATGATTGTTGCCAGGGTTGCTTCGACCGTTTGTGGATGAATTACGTAAACAGGGATCTGCATTAATTCCAACCGCCGGATCAGTGCCGGACGGTTCATGTCAGCTGCGGCAATGACCAGATCAGGTTGGTGGAGCAAGATACTTTCCAGACTGGGATCGGCATAACCACCAACTTTAGGTAGTTTTAACGCTGCTTCCGGGTAGGTACAAAAATCGGTTGTAGCTACAATACGTTTTTCAAGACCAAGTTTAAATAGGATTTCGGTCACGCTGGGAACCAGGGAAACGATTCGTTGTGGGGAGTGGGGGATGGTCACTTGTCGGTTTACGGCGTCGGTGAATTGCTCACTCTCCGCACTGAATGGGAGGAGGAAGAAAAAAAACAACAGGCTGAGGAAAAGTTGTTTGAGCATGTATTCTCTTTGATAGCAGCGGACGGGCACAGGAGCCCGCCCCTACGAAAAATTTGTTGATTCGTGTAGAGGAGCGTCCCGAATGGCGCTGGTTTAAGGAAATTTCCAGTAAAAACGGGACTGTCCCCAGCATTATCGGGGGCTGTCCCAGGCTTTTGCGGTGCGAACCACAGCGGCTCTTCGTGGATCGTAAACTTCGGGACAGCCCCCGATGGGTCTGGGGACAGTCCCAAGTTTACTGCAATAATATTTAAACTGTCTAGCGCCATTCGGGAGACTCCCATGGGTTCCCGAGTTTTGTCTAGAAGGTCAACTTTATTCCGGCATATCCAGATAGTCCAGCGGTTCCATACCCTGAAACTTCTTCATAATCCTCATCAAACAGGTTGTCTATCCGTACAAACCCTTTGATGCTGGGAGTGATCTGATGTGAAGCTGTAAGATTCACCAGGATGTAGTCGTCCAGGGTTTCGCTGCGATCATCTCGTTCGCCAACATACAGGAGATTAAGGCTGATTTGTTTTTCGTCATCGGGGTACAGGTTTAAGTCAAAGCTTCCTTTGTGTAGGGGACGTCTAAGAAGACGGCTCCCATCTTCTTTATTTTCGGAATCTGTATAGGTATAGTTGATCTGTGTATCAAAGAAGTCGGATGGATACCATCCGATAGTCGATTCGATTCCTTGAGTTATCAGTCCCTTAATGTTCATAAACCCAGCGGTAAAATCGTAATCGATATAATCATCTATATCGTTATGAAAATAGGTCAAAGACACTATCAGACTGCTATTGAAAAAAGTTTGTTCAATACCCAGATCCCAACCGAGGCTTTCTTCCGGGTTTAAATTCTCATTCCCAACATTGTATGGGGGGAGCTGTCCATAAAGTTGATAAAGAGATGGAGCTTTGAACCCGGTACCGATAGATCCCTTCAAACGTGTTCCGGTCCTTTTAATGTTGTATGTCGGGGCAACACGCCAGGTTGTTTTATTTCCAAATTGGTCGTGATCGTCATAGCGAATGCCAATTGCAGCAGAAAGGTCTTTGATGGAAAACTGATCTTGCAAAAACAGAGCGTTATTTCTCGAGTCTTCTTGGTAGCTGAAGGCCGTATAGGTGACATCTGGCCACGCACTATAGTCTCCCAGGTAGGAGAACGAATCCAACTCTTCCTTCTCTGTCTCTGCACCAACGACAACGGTGTGGTGTTGCCCGAGTTGTATCGTATTTTGCAGATCCAGTTTGGTTATCTTACCGTTGTACTCGTAGCCATCGTAATAATTTGGCCCGGTTGTGGTTCGGTTTTTATCTGTGACCGCTAGTCCAACTGCTATTTTCCAGAGACCATTATAAAGATTGACTTTGCCTTCAATTCGACCAGCCAGAATATCTGAATTTGTTATGTAGTCTCCATCTACCGGCCCGTAGCTATCATATTCATTTTCTGCATCGCTGGAGTGAACATTGAGATTAATTTCAAATATTTCTGTTGGATTAATGCCAAGGTTGAAAGAGACGGTGGTATTTTCAAAGCCATCCTCTTCGGTATTGCCATCTTTTTCATTGGCGGCAGAAAATCCATCTGAATCTGTTCTGGAAATTGCAAAAGAGGAGGAAACTATTTCGCTGCCGGCAGAATAACCTGCTTTTTCAATCCAGGTGTTGTATGAACCTCCCTCAACTGAGACGTAGCCTTCCGGTTGTTTAGAACCTTTTTTGGTGATGATATTGATAACACCACCAATGGCATCAGAGCCATAAAGAACGCTCTGAGCACCGCGGACGATTTCGATCTGGGCAATATTGTCGGTACTCAGACTCTCAAGGCTGGGAGCGCCACCAGATGTTGAAGCATCCCGGTATTCAATTCCGTCGATGAGAAGTAAGGTGTGTCTGGTATCGGTTCCCCTCAAGTGAATCGAAACTTGTCCGCCCAGTGATCCAGTTCGGATAATATTGACCCCTGGTACGCTTCTGAGCACATCCAAAACCTGAGTTTGCTGCTTTGCCTCAATTTCTTCTGCGGTAATGATAGTGACTGAACTGGCAATTTGACTTAACGGAGTTCCGACTCTGGTTGCCGTCACCACGACCGGATCAAGTTTCACAATTTCTGCCTGAAGGGATCCCGCTGTTAGTAGCAGGGCGCATAGTACGATTAAACTCTTTCTCATTGTTGTTTCTCCTGTTTGCCCCCGAAGAGTTGGACGACACGCAATAAAAAAACCCGACACCTCATTAAAAGGTGCGGGTTTCCGTATTTTATCCGCATTTGTCCACACTCCCGTACCCGGGGAGACTGATAGTGGATGTGTTTTACGGCAGGTCTTCTGACTTACGAGCTTTC
>JASFYS010000117.1:0-9618 GCA_045047095.1 Desulfuromusa sp.
TACATCAACTGCATCGTCAACTGCATCAGCGGTATCATCTGCTGCATCCTCAACATTTTGCTCCAACTGATTACGTTGTTGATTACGTTGTTGATTACGATTCTGAACCTGAGATTGAGTCATTGATTGTGCCTGTGAACCGATGCCTTGAGCTGCACCAGCATTTCCAGATTCACCGGCAGCTTCAGCACCAGCATTTCCAGATTCACCGGCAGCTTCAGCACCAGCATTTCCAGCTTCACCGGCAGCTTCAGCACCAGCATTTCCAGCTTCACCGGCAGCTTCAGCACAGCCACCACCCATACCACCACCACCCATACCACCAGCACCACCTCCAAAAGCAACTGCCTTATTTGAAATAAAGGTGCCCGATGAAAAATCAAAAGCAACTGGTGTCAGCACAAACAACAGAACGAAAGACCAGGCCAATGGGGACATTTTCAGAACGCTTTTCATTTTTTTCTCCTTTTATAGGGTTTAAGTTAGCGTCTATATGTCATTCAACGCACCCCAAAGGAATCGGTTTACAAGTTTTTACATTTTATTTATTTTTTTCGCAAAAACAAAATAATGGCACCCTCGCCACCATACTGTTTTGGAGCACGCCCCCATTCAGCGACAAAGTTCTTCCCTGCACCAGATAAAAATTTCTCCGCTTCATCGCGTAGAATCGGCACCCCATCCTCAGAATGCAAACCTCTACCAGTAATGACAAGCAAAGTCTGCCATCCCTGATGTCGCGCGTTTTGTAACAAGACACGCAGCTTCCCCACGACCTCGGCACATTGACACCCATGTAGGTCCAGTGAAGCATCAGGCGACAATTTACCTTGTTTCAGCTGCTTCATTCTTCTTGGTACCGCCAGTAGCGGAGATTCATCTTCCGGGAAATGATCTTTAAAGCGCACAGGCAAATCACCCATCGCAGCTAAAAATAGTTCTTCATCAGGTTGGGCTCTTACTTCTCTTTCAATAGTATTAACTGATGATGAATTACCTGGAATAGTCGCGTCAAGATCGTCATCTTTATTCAACTGCTGGACACCAAGCATCTCCATTTCCTCAGAGAAAGAGCTTAAAACATCCTGCGAAACGATTTTTTGTTCAGGGGACTTCTGTATTTTTTCCTGCCTGGATACAGAAAACCCCTTCAAATTATTGAAGGGGTCACTATTAAATTCACAGTTTTTTGGTTTGATCGTTTTTTTCTTCTTAGCCATGAAGAATCCTCATCGTAAAACTTGCTTACGCCGCCCGGTCATCGCTTTTGTCTGCTTCTTGATAATGGCACCCTGTTTTTCCAGATGGAACTGGTACCACATATCACCAAAGCCTTTCATTTTCATCTTTTTACCCGCAGCAAGGAGATCCATATTTTCCTGTAACCGCTCATCCGCAGTCTTGGCGATCCCCTTTTTTAATATATCAATTGCTTTAGCCCGCTGACCAACACGATCCATACAGAAGGCATAAACAGCATAAACCATAGGTTCCTTACGATTACCTGAAACCGCCTTACCGAAGGTTTCAACCATTTTATTGGTTTTATTTTTCTTCATGTACGTAATCGCCAGCATTGACGTACTGACCCAATTACGGACGAACCCTTTTTCCAAAAATGGAACTGCTTCTTTAAATTCACGCTTAAGATAGTAAATCGTTCCTATTTGTGAATAGATTTGCTGTTTGACATATATTTGCCAGGCGCCATACTTCAGCCCGGCCTGAAGTTCTTTAATTGCCTTATCACTTCGATTAGCCAGCATGTCCCGCTGCGCAACGTCCATGACTGCTCCGACTTTTTTCATAGTGATTCGGGTCAGTAACATAAAAACCAGCGCAAAAATCACCGCAGAAACAGCCATAGTTATCCACATGTTAGGGGTGACAAACCTCATCATCAGTGCCGATGATAAAGCTGAGCATGCAAATGAAATTAACATATTAAGCATTGTGACAATCCTTTTACAAACAGGGAGCAGATGGGGTTAAACTTCAGAATATTCAGGCGCTGAACCTTATCAACCTGCACAGTAAATGTCAAAAGTAATCCATTGATTAAAATTCGACTCATCTTCTGATGTCGCTTTAATTTTGAGCGGGTAGAGTGTAGAAAACGCAACGGGAAGAGTTCCTGAACGACGTTGAGGAGTCAGGATTAAACCTTGCTGGAGCCAACCCGGTCAGCTGGCAGAAACCATCAAAGTAAGTTTTTGACCTGGATGCAAAATATGTCCGTTTGAAAGTTCATTCCAACGACGAATTTGTTCAGTTGCAACATCAAACTGTCGGCCAATATCCCAAAGAGTATCCCCAGGAACAACCTTATAAATCATCTTCCGAGATGGTCCTTTTTTAGGTTGTACTTTTGCCACAACACGGCGGGCACCCGGTTTAGAAACTGCGAGGATCTGACCTGGGTGAAGCATATTACTCCAACCCAGTTTATTCCAAACCCGCAATTCTTTTTGTGTCACATTATTACGTCGAGCTATCGACCAGAGACTATCACCACTACGCACCTTATAGGTTCTACGGCGACTGCGAACATAACTGTCCTCCAGTGCATTCACCGGCAGCGTAGTAAAACCTTTCTTCAGAGGCAATATCAGATTATGACCAATCCGCAAAGCCCGTGGATTTTTAATATTGTTCAACGCAACAATATCATCGACACGGATTCGATATTTGCGCGCCAAAACCTGTAGAGTATCCCCTGATTTAATCTGATGGCGGTGATAACTGGCTCTTTGACTCCTAGGAAGCTGGGCGTAGAGGGGTTCAATGAGACTTGCACTACCAAAGGGAACTCGAAGTTGATAGTCGGTCACTCCGGGAGGGGTACACCAGCGTTTCAATTCAGGATTTAGTTCTTTTAATTCTTGATAACTGACACCGCAAAATTTAGCAATGATTTCAAGATCCGTACTCGATTCCAGAGTGATCGTTTCATACTCAAGGGGCTCAGAAAATTCTAAATTGGTAAATCCATAAGCTTCCAAGTTTTTGACAATGTGAAGAGACGCCAGCAGTTTAGGCAGGTAATTCTTGGTTTCTTCCTGCAACACAGAACCTTCAGTCAAAACCCAAAAATCCCGACTGCCACTCTTTTTAACCGCTTTACGGATTTTTCCACCACCAGCATTATACGCAGCAACGGCTAAATACCAGTCGCCATCAAAACGTTTATACAAATATTTTAAATGCTGAGCTGCAGCACGTGTTGATCGTTCCAGATCCAGCCGCCCATCCTGCCACCAGTTGTTCTCCAGGCCGTACAACCCGCCGGTACTTTCAATGAACTGCCAGGGTCCAGCTGCATGTGCCCAACTATAAGCACGAACATTAAATCCGGATTCGATCATGGCCAGATAGGCCAGATCAAGAGGAACTCCTTCATCGGCAAACACCATCTGGATCTTTGGTATGTAGCGACTAGCCCTTTCAAGCCAATGCCCAAACATAATTTTGTTGGCGCCACTGTAGCGTTTAATCAGCTTATCAACCCGCGCATGATCACTAAGAGGGAAGTCTCCAAAATAGGGCAGCAGAGAATCTGCTTGTAAATATGCTTCAATTGGTCCCGGGAGGGACTTTGCTATCGGCAAGTCAAGTTTTTCAACAATGGGTATGTTTTTTTGCTCGGCAGCAGGGGGCAACGGTTGAGAGATTTTATCTTCTTTGAGCGAGACAATAGACCTTGGAATGGCCTGTTTTTCCGGCAAGGTTCCCAATCTCTGCATAAAAGGCTGACAACCAAAAACTATCAATAATAATAAAAATGGAACGCACTTCAACATTTATGAACTCCAAAACATGCTACCGTAACATTAACTATAGCTAATTGCAGACTAGCTAAAACTGTCCACGAAGTCAAGCTTTACATCCTAAGCATCTTCCTCTGACCAGAAACGCCGCTGCATTTCTTCCAGCAAGGAACCAAAGCTATCGCGCTTAAGTGCAGAAATCGACACAGCATCATAACGGCGACAAATATGAGGCAAATCAGCTGCCGAGACCTGATCAATTTTGTTAAAAACCAGTAAGCGCTGCTGAATTCCCAGATCCAGATCATCAAGAATTTTATCTACCGATTTAATCTGCTCATCAAACCGGGGATTTGACAGGTCAACCAGATGAAGTAATAAATCAGCGTCCTCTAACTCTTCCAAGGTTGCCCTGAACGCACCAATTAAACTTGGTGGTAAATCGCGAATAAAGCCGACCGTATCGGTAATAATCACTTCCCTATCCAACGGAAAACGGAGCCGCCTCGTAGCGGTATCCAAAGTCGCAAAAAGGAGATCTTCGGTGAATACGTCACTCTGGGTCAACGCGTTCAACAAGGTCGATTTGCCAGCATTGGTATAACCCACAATAGAAACAATCGGCAACCCGGCTCGAATCCGCTTCTGACGTCTTTGAACCCGACCTCGCCCGAGAGAATCCAGCTGCTTTTCCAAACGACGAATTTTATCACGGATGCGTCTGCGATCCGTTTCCAACTTAGTTTCTCCCGGACCCCGCCCCCCTATTCCACCCATAAGACGAGACATCGCAGTCCCTTTTCCAGATAACCGTGGAAGAATATATTTCAGCTGTGCCAGCTCCACCTGAACTTTTCCATCCCGGGATTGGGCTCGTTTAGCAAAAATGTCCAAGATTAACTGACTGCGATCGATAACCTTCATCTCGGTAATTTCTGAAATTGAACGGATCTGGTTCGGGGTCAGATCCTGATCAAACACCAACAGTGTTGCGCGTTGCTGTAATGCGCGGATGATAATTTCCCGCAATTTACCTTCCCCGACCAGAAACCGAGGATTCAATTTACGGGGTCGCTGAATAACCTGATCGATAACAGCAAGGTTGGCAGTTTTAGCAAGTTCACCAAGCTCAGCCATTGAGGCTTCAACCCTCTGCCGGCTCCCCTGCCCGACAGAAATCAGCAACGCCCTCTCCCGGCCACCAGCAAGGTCAATCGTTTCGGCAGCAACCCGCTCCATTTCCTGATCAAGAGCGTGGATAAATGCAGAAAAATCAAGTTCGAAGTGATAAAAATCTTTAAACTCAACCGTTTCAATTTGTGCTTTTTGCTTCGTCGGGAGGAGATGGGCATAGGAAAAATGGGTTGGCAAACCATCCTCACCAACACCAATCATTGCCATCACATCCAAGCGCAACAATTCCAGGTCGGTCAAATCATCACGACTGAGGGGTTCTTGTTTTAAGTGGGTGTGAATACAGCGCAGCCCGCGTAAACCACTGCGACCCAGACTGTTTCTGGAAAGATCAGGAATAATAATTTCCCGGTCATCCCCAACAATGACATATTGAATAGATCCGGAACGATCAATGATCAGACCAAGCTGTCGCTTCAACTCGCGGGACAATTCAGTCAGGTAGCGGGCAAGTTCTACAGTAATCAATTCATTGGTGGGTATCTTACGCCGGTAAATCCGCTCCAGCGCTTTGACCTGACTAGCCTTGAGCCCACCTAGTTTACCTTCGATCATTGCTTGAATCCACAGATTACAGGAAGGTTACACAAAAAAAGGGATATGTATTTGATGATACATATCCCCCAAAATTTACAGATTTCTTAACCAGCAGCGATATTAAAGCCACCATCAACATAATGAACTTCACCAGTCACCCCGGAAGAGAGATCGGACAACAGATAAAGCGCCGCCTTACCGACCTCTTCCTGATTAATCAACCGCTTCAGAGGAGCACGTTCTTCAGCAACACTGAGTTTTTTCTTAAAATCAGCAATTCCTGCAGCTGCCAGCGTCTTAATTGGACCGGCGGAAATAGCATTAACTCGAATCCCTTTTTCACCCAACTCAGCAGCCAGATAACGAACTGAAGATTCCAACGCAGCCTTAGCCACACCCATAACATTATATGCAGGAACAGCGCGCACAGACCCAAGATAGGTCATGGTCACGATACTCCCGCCCTGTTGCAGAACCGGCAAAGCACAACGGGTCATAGAGATCAATGAATAAGCACTGACATCGAGTGCCAGATTGAAACCATCACGGCTGGTCTGACTGAAAGGTCGTTTCAAGTCTTCACGATTCGCAAATGCAAGGGCATGGACGACAAAGTCAATCTGTCCCCACTGTTTCTCCAGTTCACTGAAAACAGCAACAATCTCCTCTTCGTTCTGGACATCACAAGGGAGGATAATGCCAGAATCAAGGCTTGTTGCTAAAGGACGAACCCGTTTTTCCAATGCTTCATTCAAATATGTAAATGCCAGTTCAGCACCAGCAGCATGTAACTGCTGAGCCACCCCCCAAGCAATACTTTTATCGTTTGCAACACCAAAAATAACCCCCCGTTTTCCACTCATTAATCCCATAATTCATGTATCTCCTTGATTCGAGTTTTTTAAATTGGAGACTCTTTTTAGCAAAAGAGCTTTGGGAAGGCAAGTATATCTACCATTGTTGCTAATGGTACTGTGTTGACAGCCCAGCACCCATTGATCTGTACATCGGGATTTCCTAAGATTCAAGGGCTCGGTGAGCACCGCTCTTTGAACATATCAGATATAGGACGCTTTCTCATACCCGATCACCACAAAGAATCAGTTTATCCCAAGACACGGTGGTAGAGTTTGTTTTACACTGTCCTGACACAATAATAGGAGTAAGCGATGAAACTGACCCTTTACGACAAACTTTGGAATAGTCACGTTGTCAATCAAGATAAAGACGGCACCAGTTTGCTTTATATTGATAAACAGCTTCTGCATGAGGTGACTTCACCTCAAGCTTTCGAAGGTCTACGTCTGGCCGGGCGTAAACCTTGGCGGGTCGATGCCAACCTGGCGGTTCCGGATCATAACGTGCCAACTGATAACCGAGCTGCCGGAATTACCGATCCTGTCTCCCGCCTGCAAGTTGAAACTCTGGATCGCAATTGCCAGGAATTTGGGATTACTGAATTCAGCATGAACGACCCCCGTCAGGGCATTGTTCACGTTATTGGCCCGGAGCAGGGAGCAACCCTTCCCGGGATGACCATCGTCTGTGGTGATTCTCACACAGCGACCCATGGTGCGTTTGGGGCACTGGCTTTTGGCATCGGCACCTCTGAAGTTGAACATGTCCTGGCAACCCAATGTCTGATCCAGAAAAAGTCAAAAACCATGCTTATCGAAGTTAATGGTCTGCTGCCTACAGGACTAACTGCCAAGGATATTATTCTCGCCATTATCGGTCACATTGGTACTGCTGGTGGCACTGGTTACACCATTGAATTCGGCGGATCAACGATTCGCAGCTTGTCGATGGAAGGGCGCATGACCATCTGCAATATGACGATTGAAGCCGGAGCACGAGCAGGGATTATTGCCACCGATCAAACCACCATCGATTATGTTAAAGGACGGCCCTTTGCACCAGTCGGAAAACTCTGGAAACAAGCGGTAGAAAACTGGCTGCAGTTACAATCTGATCCGGGAGCCAAGTTTGACCGCATCGTACAAATCGCTGCTCGCGATCTACACCCACAGGTCACTTGGGGAACATCACCGGAAATGGTCGTCACCATTGATGGAAAAGTTCCCGATCCAGCGGCAGAATCAGAAAATATTAAACGGGATGGGATTCAAGCTGCACTTGATTATATGGGTCTGACACCCGGAACCCCGATAACGGAGATCCAGCCCGATAAAGTATTCATCGGTTCTTGTACCAACGGGCGGATTGAAGACCTGCGCGCAGCTGCAGCTATTGCTAAAGGACGCACTATTGCCAAAAATATCAAGCTAGCGTTGGTCGTGCCGGGATCAGGACTGGTGAAGAAACAGGCCGAAGCGGAAGGACTGGATAAAATATTCACTGCTGCCGGATTCGAATGGCGCGAACCCGGCTGTTCCATGTGCCTCGCCATGAACGATGACAAGCTATCTCCGAAAGAACGCTGCGCATCAACCTCGAATCGCAATTTTGAAGGTCGTCAGGGCCAGGGAGGTCGAACCCATCTGGTCAGCCCTGCCATGGCAGCGGCGGCGGCAATCACTGGTCATTTTGTAGATGTCCGCCATTGGGAGGAAAAATAATGGAAAAGTTCAAAACATTCAGTGGTCTGGTTGCTCCACTTGATCGTGCCAATATAGATACCGATGCCATAATTCCGAAACAATTTCTTAAATCGATTGAGCGAACCGGCTTCGGCCCCTACCTGTTTGATGAATGGCGTTACCTGGATCATGGTGAACCGGGAATGGATTGCAGCAACCGGCCACTGAATCCGGATTTTATCCTCAATCAACCCCGTTACCAGAGTGCACAGATTTTACTGGCAAGAGATAATTTCGGCTGTGGCTCCTCACGCGAACATGCTCCCTGGGCACTACTTGATTTTGGGATCCGGATTTTGATTGCGCCTGGCTTTGCCGATATTTTTTATAATAATTGTTTCAAAAACGGTATTCTGCCGATCATTTTAAACAAAGAACAGGTCGAGCAGCTGTTTATCGAAGTTGACCAAACACCGGGGTACCAAATCAAAGTCGATCTTTCTGCACAAAATATATCAACTCCAAGCGAAAAAACTATCAGCTTTAGTATTGATCCCTTCCGCAAACATTGTCTTCTGAACGGATTGGATGATATTGGTCTGACTTTGGAAAAAATAGATCAAATTAAGAACTACGAAATACAGCACCGTCAAGAAACTCCCTGGCTATTTCAAAATTAAAGGGTTATTCAAGGGCGGGTTCTTCTTCACTCGACTCGGCAAATATCTCCTCTTCTATTTGCTTTGCCATAATCTGCATTGGACTTAACGTCAGATAATGGAGCCCTCCATCACGGCTATTTTCAATGATTGACATGGGTCCGGAACGTTCAATTTTAATTTCTGCGGTCGCATCGCCCAAAGTGATAAATACACCTTCCATCAATGCTTTTAAAATATTGATTTTAGGGTTTGTCGTGTTGAACTCCTGAGGTTTGGAAGCAGAGATCTCAGCGACAAAGTGACTTTTTTCTTCCTGCAACTTTAGCAACTGTTCATTGAGCACTGTCAGCCGTAATTTTGCGGTATCAGCAATTCCCTCCTCTTTTTTCAGATGTTGTTTCAACGACCCCAATGCAGCGTCGATCGATTCAATCTGCCGATTGATACTTCTGAGTTGCTCGCGTAAATAATCAAATCGATCGGCATCAGGAAAATAAATCCCCGCTACCAATTGGGTTTTCTGTCCCGAACCAGTACCAAGGGTTTTAGCTTCAATCCCTTCCATTGCCGTGCATTTACCGCCAATGATAGAACCCCGCTCAACAATAACTTTACCGGTTGCTTTAATCTGTGAATTTCGTATTTCGTTAGTCACATAAATATCACCATAGCAAACAACTGCGACCTGGTTGAGATAGTTCGCATGCAAATTACCGTGGCAGATAATTCGTCCGATCTCTTTGCCGGCCATGCTGGAGATATCAACGGAGCCCGACGATTCAATATGACAAGCTCCAATTGGACCAGCGATTTTGATCCCTTTCGTTGCCTTGATGTCAAAATCATCTGGAACTTCACCCTTAACCTCAACAAAACCGTTAAAGTCAACATTGCCAATACTGAGGTCAATATCACCAG
>JASFYS010000118.1:0-8652 GCA_045047095.1 Desulfuromusa sp.
GAGCCGGGGCTCTTGGTCGGGCGATCAGCTTTGCCGATGAAGAAATGGTCTACGTTCTGGATGATATCGAAGACTTTCTCGGCTATAGAATTCCCAGCGAGATGCCGCTGGATGAAGATTTCTGTTTTACCTACAAACGTGCCCAACCGAAACGTAAGCGGCCTCCAGTGGAAAAACCAGCAGGGCAGAGAAAGCGCAGACGACCACGGCGGCGCCCCGTGGGGAAGTCAGGAACTTCCGCTCCGAAGGGTTGAAGTTTTCTGTTGCACAAGAAAAGGATTGAAAACAGAGTCTGTAATCAACTAAAATCAAAGTTTCGGATCAGATCGGTCAATGATCGGCTATAACTATTTAGTAAAACCGGGACTGTCCCCAGTCCTATCGGGGACTGTCCCGGTTTTACGGTGTGAACCACCATCGTTTCATAGCCCGTAAACTTCTTGGGACAGCCCCCGATGAACCTGGGGACAGTCCCGAATGCCACTACAACACTGCTTAAACTAGCATCATGCGGGGACAGCCCCGCTTTTGCTGAATGAAAGAAATGGCTAAAATGTCACGGATTGAAACAACCTTTGCAGCATTGAAACAGCGTCAGGAAACGGCTTTGATCCCGTTTGTTACGGCGGGTGATCCAGATCTAGGCGTGACTGCAGAGATCATTTTGACTTTAGTTGAGGCGGGAGCTGATTTAATCGAATTAGGCGTTCCCTTTTCAGACCCGATGGCTGATGGGTCGACGATCCAGGCTGCTTCAGAACGGGCACTCGCTGCGGGGACAACCCTTTCCGGGGTTCTACAACTTGTTACTGAGGTGCGTAAAAAATCAGAAGTTCCATTGATATTGATGGGATATTATAATCCGGTTTTTTGTTATGGTGCTGAGCGGTTTGCTCAGGATGCTGCAACAGCCGGTGTCGATGCTTTGTTGTTGGTGGATTTACCTCCAGAGGAAGTCGGCGAGATCAGCTCTGTGATGCATGAATCGGGAATTGCCTTAATTACGCTGCTGGCACCGACCACACCACGTGAGCGGATGAAGCGGCTGGCTGCAGCTGCAGAAGGCTATCTCTATTATGTTTCGATGACCGGAGTGACCGGAGCACAAAAAATTTCTCCAGAGGACATCCGGGTTGCGGTTGAAGATCTTAAGGGGATGACAAATATTCCCGTTGGGGTTGGTTTTGGAATTACTACCGTTGAAGATGCCCGGGCAGTTGGAGCCTTTGCTGACGGGGTTGTGGTTGGTAGCGCTCTGGTTAAAATAATTGCAGAGAATGGGCAGAGTGAAGAGTTGCTGCCAAAGGTTGCAAAATTTATCGCTGAACTTAAGCATGGACTCACTGCTCCCACGAACTAACTTATGTTAATTGTTTGAATTAGCTTTGGGTGCAAACTAAAAGGATGTTTCATGGCCTGGTTTCGTAAGAAAAAAGCGTTGACCGCTTCTATTGAGAAAAAAAATGTGCAGGTTCCCGAAGGGGTCTGGACAAAATGTAAAAACTGTCAGGAAATTATTTACGCCAAAGAGGTTCAGAGAAATCTGAATGTCTGCCCTAAGTGTGACTACCATTTTCGGATTGGCGCGCGCGAGAGAATTGACCTGATTATCGATGAGGGAACCTTTGTTGAGATGGATGCAAAGATGCGTTCGGTTGACTTTCTCGACTTCAAGGACACCAAAAAATATAAGGATCGGATCAAGGCATCGATCAAAAAAGTGGGTGATGGCGATGCGGTTATCTGCGGCGAAGGAAATCTGGATGGTTTGCCGGTTGTTGTTGCGGTTTTTGATTTCTCCTTTATGGGTGGCAGCATGGGCTCGGTGGTGGGTGAAAAAATTACCAGAGCCATTGAAAAAGGTCTGGACACCAATGCTCCAATGTTGATTTTTTCTTCTTCTGGTGGCGCGCGGATGCAGGAAAGTATCATGTCGCTGATGCAGATGGCCAAAACCAGTGCCGCTTTGGCAAAATTGAAAGCTGCCGGAGTTCCGTTTATCTCGGTGCTGACTGACCCGACGACGGGTGGTGTGACGGCAAGTTTTGCCATGCTCGGCGATCTGAATATTGCCGAACCACGAGCCTTGATTGGTTTCGCCGGTCCACGGGTTATTGAGCAGACAATTCGGCAGACACTGCCTGAAGGGTTCCAGCGTTCTGAATATCTGCTTGAACACGGGATGGTTGATATGATTATTCCACGCAAGGAGATGAAACAGAAACTGTCTGAGTTACTGCGAATTTTCACTAAGAATTGATGGCGAATAATTACCGGGATAGCTTGGATTATCTCTACTCGTTACAGTTTTTTGGTATTAAGCTTGGGCTGGAAAATATTCGTGAACTCTTGTCCAGGGTTGGTAACCCGCAACAGCATCTACGGATTATCCATATTGCCGGAACCAATGGCAAAGGCTCAACTGCTGCGGCTCTTGCCAGTATCTTCCATACGGCGGGGATTCCTGCAGGGCTGTATACTTCGCCCCATCTGCATCGCTTCACTGAGCGGATCAGAATCGACACCCGACAGATTTCAGAGCCTGAAGCGGTTGATCTGATAGAGGAATTACGTCCGCATGCTGAAGTATTGCGGGCAACTTTTTTTGAGTTTACAACAGCGCTGGCTCTCCTCTGTTTCCAGCGTCGTGGAGTTCAATGGGCAATCCTGGAAACCGGCCTTGGCGGCAGGCTTGATGCGACAAATATTGTGATCCCGGAACTCTGCCTGATGACCCCGATTGCTCTTGACCATACGGCCTATCTGGGGCCGGGGTTGATCGAAGTTGCTACTGAGAAAGCTGGGATTTTCAAGTCTGGTGTGACGGTTATCAGTGGCTATCAGGAAGTAGAAGTTCAACGTGCCCTGCGGCAACATGCCGAGCCGTTGAATATCCCATTATTACAATTTGGTTCCGATTATCATTGGCATGGCGATGCTGACGGTTTTTCTGTCACCGGAGCTGATTTTTCGCTGAACATGATAAAACCTGCGCTGGTCGGTGTCCATCAACAGCAGAATCTGGCTCTGGCTGTGGCTGCGATCAATTATCTCTCGCACAATGGTCTAGACATCAGTTCTGCTGAGATTCAAAAGGGTGTGGAAGCAGTACGCTGGCCGGGGCGGCTGGAATGGTTGCCGGAACAAATTCTTCTGGATGGTGCCCATAATCCCGCCGGAGCCAAAAAACTTGCTGCATATTTACAGCAACAGAACTTAAATAAACTGCACTTGGTTGTTGGTTGTAAGGCGGATAAGGAATCGCGTGAGTTGTTGTCTGAGCTGCTCCCTTTTGTCAGCTGTGTTTATGCCACCGAGCCCCCGGTTGACGAAGCTGTCCCCGCAGAAATACTAGTACGACAAGTACGGGAGTCGGGAATCGTAGCCAGCGGGTTTACCGATCCAGTTTTAGCTATTCAGGCAGCGTTGGCGCAGCGATCAGCAGAAGAGACTATTCTGGTGGCCGGTTCTCTGTTTCTGGTGGCTGCGATCCGGGAGTTTTTGCTGCCGGAGGTTGATTCTCTGGCAATTGTTAATTGAAAATTTTGTGAATTAGCGTCATTCCAACGCTGTTGGCCTGGCAAAAAGGTTCTTTTGAATCCCATGTTAGTACGCTTTCTTCTCTTTGTATTTCTTTGTGCCATCCCTTGCCAGGCGGTCGCTGCCGATTGGGATAAGGTTGGTGAATCAGGGTTGCCAGTTCAGCTTGAGGCCGATCAACTGAGTTATGATAAGAATACTGGTCTTTACCATGCTAGTGGGGACGTTAAACTCATTCAGGGAGATTTTGAAGTCCACTGCCAGACACTTAAGTGGAACCAAACCAGTGGTGAGCTTGAGGCGGAAGGGGATGTAGAACTGATCTCCCCGGATGAAGAACTTTATGGCAACAAAGCTCACTACAATTTGCAAACAGGGACAGGGACGGTAGAAAATGGTCATTTCTATTTGCGTGATCAGAATCTGCATGTTCGCGGTCAGACTATCGAACGGCGTGGAAAGCTTGATTATCGGATTAAAAAAGGGACTTTTACCACATGTAATGGCGATGTGCCCTCATGGAAATTTGGTGCCAGTCAGATTGATGTGACCCTGGGTGGTTATGCCCGTGCCCGCAACACAATTTTTTATCTTAAAGATATCCCATCGTTATATTTTCCATATATGATTTATCCAGCAAAAACTGAGCGTGAATCAGGTTTACTGATTCCCACAATCGGTTATTCTGATAAACGTGGATTTCATTACGGGGGTGCTTATTACCAGGTGTTGGGGGTCAATCAGGACGCCACACTCTACCTTGATTATCTGTCAGAAATGGGGCTTGGCAAGGGGCTGGAGTACCGTTATGTCTTCAGCCATGGTAATGCTGGTGAGGCTCGTGTCTATCACATCAATGTTGACAAGGTTGACGGAGTAACCATCGACGATGACCGCTATGCCCTCCAATGGCAGCATGATGGCTTGTTGCCTGGTGGTGTTCGCATGGTTGCTGATGCAGAGTACGTCAACGATGATCAGTATTTTGAAGATTTTGGCAGTGTTGCCGAAGAATATAATAAGGACAAGGTGCAATCAATTTTTTCTCTGAACAAAAATTGGGGGAAATATAGTCTTGTCGGACAGCTGAAATATACCAAAGATCTTGAAGTCGATGATCCAACCACCCTACAGTTGTTGCCACGGATTAATTTTAATGCTTCCCGGCAGAGGATTAGGGAGTCGGCGTTTTATTACGGTTTGGAAACTGAATACAGTAATTTCTGGCGGCAGGAGGGATTGCGAGGTGAGCGGCTGATGGCGCGACCGATTCTGGCGGCAAACTTTCAGTTCTGGGATGTTGTTGGCGTGGCACCAGAAATCTCCTATCGTGAGCGTTATTACTGGGATTTAAGTGATGGCTCTGATTCGGAGCATGAAGGTCTGGCAGAATTGACCACCCGAATCAACACTCGGGTACAGAAAACTTATCACCTGCCATTCGGTTTATCTGGTAAGTTACGTCACTCTGTAGAGCCGGAGGTGGTGTATCGATTTATCCCTGAGGAAGATCAAGAGCATTTGCCTGATTTTGATCAATATGATCGGATTGCAGAGGCAAATCAGATAGAGTATGCATTAGTGCAACGCTTTACAGTGCGTTTTGATCATGTCGATGCGAGTCCAACTTACCGGGAACTGCTCTATCTGCGGTTTTCGCAGACTTATGATCTGACCAGCGAAGCCCGCGAGCAGAGATTTCAGGATCTGCGTCTTGAAATGACAGTATTGCCGACTGCATGGTTATCTTTGCAGACTGATACAACTCTGGACGTTGACTCAGGTGATTGGACAAAGGTTGCGGTCGCGGGACGCATTCAGGATCAGAAGGATAATTCGTTACGGGTTGAATATCGTTATGATGCCGATAATGATATTGATTATGGTGCCGTTGATCTGAGCGTTGCTTTTTTAAAGCCAGTTTATTTAACCTATCAACAACGTTATGAATTTGCGACTGATGAACAGCTAGAACAAGTGATAGGTATTGAATATCGGCAACAATGCTGGAGTGTGCAATTGTCTTATCGTGAGCATGAAGATGACCGCGCCGTTATGCTGACATTTACGATGCGCGGTATTGGTTCGGTCGGTGGTATTGGTGGCAGCCTGGGTGGAATGTAATATGAGTCCATTGGGGACAGTCGAGTGCTCCACTGTTAACCTGCGAGGTGTTATTTGAGTTCTGCTCGCGAGCCGGGAGCTCCCGGCAGAAAAAATTTACTCACCATCTGTTTGCTTATCGTTATTCTGTTAATGTTTGCCTATGCTGTGTTTGGCAGTCGCGGGGTCTTGCGGATTTTTCAGGCAGAACAGCAGAAACAGGATTTACAGCAGCAGCTTGCTGAACTGCAGCAACAGCAGCAGCAACTTCGCAATAAAATTGAACGGTTACAGAAAGATAAAACGTATTGGGAACAACTGGCCCGGACGAAACTTGGAATGGTGCGTGAGGGGGAGCTGATTTACTATCTCCCGGATAGTACAGTTGACGATGTTGGAGAAAAGAGGCAGTTAACAGAATGAAAGAGCAATTGCGGCTGGCAATTCAAGCAGCCTTAAAACAATGCTATGCGGATGATTCTCTGACTTCTGGGGAATTTCCTGATGAAATTCAACTGGAAATTCCTAAAAATCCCGATCATGGTGATTTTTCTACTAACTTGGCGATGACTCTGGCTAAGCCGGAGCGCAAGGCACCCAGAAAGATTGCGGAAGCTCTGGTTGCGGCGCTGCAGGGAAATCCCCTCTGTGACAAGATCGAGATTGCCGGGCCGGGATTCATCAACTTTCGCCTGGTAGCTACCTGTTGGTATGAAGTTCTTGACCGGATTATGGCGCAGGGCGACAACTATGGTCGCAGTCAAATTGGCGCCGGGACAAAAATTCAGGTTGAATTTGTCAGCGCCAACCCGACCGGTCCCTTACATATTGGCCATGGTCGGGGTGCGGTCGTTGGCGATGCTGTGGCTGCAGTGTTGCAAGCTGCCGGATTTGAAGTCCAACGCGAATATTATATCAACGATGCCGGTAATCAGATTCTGACTCTGGGACGTTCGATTCTGCTGCGATTACGCGAGTTGCAGGGTGAAGCAATTGAGTTTCCTGAGGATGGTTATCAGGCTGAGTATGTGATTGATCTGGCTTCTAAATATCGTTCTGAACAGGGAGATCTGACTGAGGTCTCTGATGCCAAAGCGATCGAAGCTTGTGCCCGCTTTGGCGTGGAGGAAATCCTCCAGTGGATTGAAGCCGATCTGCAGACATTCGGGATTCAATTTGACCATTGGTACAGTGAAAAGAGTCTTTATGACCAAGGAATGGTTAAGCAGGAGCTGACTAAATTGAAGGAAAAAGGGCTTTCCTTTGAAAAGGATAATGCTCTTTGGTTACGGACGACTGATTTTGGAGACGACAAGGATCGAGTTTTGATCAAATCAGACGGCAGCTATACTTATTTTGCCTCTGATGTTGCTTATCACATGGAAAAATTTGATCGTGGTTTTGACCGGGTTATTGATGTCTGGGGCGCTGATCATCATGGTTATATCCCGCGGATGAAGGCGATGCTGGCCGGGCTGGGGCACTCACCAGAAGATCTTGAGGTGTTGTTGATCCAGATGGTTAATCTGTTGCGTGATGGCAAACCGTATATTATGGGAAAACGGTCTGGTAACTTTATCACCTTGAAAGAGGTTGTTGATGAGGTTGGCCGTGACGCTTGCCGTTTCTTTTTTCTGATGCGCCGCTGTGACAGTCAGCTTGATTTTGATCTGGAACTGGCGAAGCAGCAGAGTAGTGATAATCCGGTATACTATGTTCAATATGCCCACGCCCGGATTTGCAGTATCATTCGTAATGCTGCAGCAGCGGGCATTGAGCAACCACAGTCAGGGCAGATTGATTACAGCTGTCTGGAACTGACTGAAGAATTAGCGCTAGTGAAGCAATTGGCTCGCTTTCCTGAAACCGTTGTCGGTGCTGCTCTCAGTTATGAACCGCATCGGATCATTTTTTATCTTCAGGATCTGGCCGCGCAATTTCATAGTTACTATAATCGTTATCGGGTGTTGGTTGATGATTCAGAAACAACCCGGGCGCGACTCTTTCTGGTGAATGCGGTACGAACAGTTTTAGCCAATGCTTTGCAGTTACTTGGACTCTCAGCTCCAGAACGGATGTAGGAAAAGGGGAAAAAATGAAAGGCACTTCAAAAACAAGGATTCAGCGGCGGATGGAAAAACGCCAGGCAGTTATTCTGTTGGTGCTGGTGCTCGTGGTTTCTCTCGCCAGCTTCACCCTCGGCGTGGTTGTTGGTCGTCGGGGCGCTGAACGAGATCTGGCGCAAAAGCTTCAACCGACGGAAAGGGTGTTGGTGACTCATGCTCCTGCCCCGGTGGTTTCGCCACCCTCTGTACCAGAGGTTGAAAAGGAGATTGAAATACCGGCTGTCGAACCTGTATCTGAAACAACAAAATTGACCTTTTATGATGATCTCGCAAAAGATACGGTTCCTCTGGGTAGCGGTATTAATCTAGCTCCAGTCGAAAAAAAAGCAGCTGAAATCGTAGTTCAGCCCCCCATCGACTTGCCTGATCAGCCGATCGTGAAAAAGGGCGTAAAGGATATTGCCGCTGTGGTCGCACCAGCAACTCAGAATGAACCAACTGCAGTTATTTCAAATAGTCCAGGATCAGAGCTGCCAAAGGTTGTCGTCAATGGGAGCCATGCGGTGCAGATTGGGTCTTTTGGCGCTGCGGGAGATGCCATGGCTTTAAAGCAGAAGATGGTGGATAAACATTATCCGGCGTTTGTGGTTGAAGCCGATCTTGGCAAAAAAGGGCTCTGGTATCGGGTGCGGATTGGTCCGTACCAAGGTGCTACTGCTGCAACCACAGCACAAAAACTACTGGAGAAAAAAGAGCAGATTAAGGGTTTTATAACCCGTCAGTAGGGCTCAGGCTGTACCTATTATAGTAGATTTTTTCGCTTGACATTTCCAGAGTGGAAGTCTATTTTCCAGTGCTCATGTCGCGGGATGGAGCAGTCTGGTAGCTCGTCGGGCTCATAACCCGAAGGTCGGAGGTTCAAATCCTTCTCCCGCAACCAAAG
>JASFYS010000119.1:0-5241 GCA_045047095.1 Desulfuromusa sp.
GCTGGATGATCAGATTGAGATTATTCGTCAGGGGAGTGGCAACACTTCCTGGATAGAATAAATGATGAAACAATTCAGACCAATATTCTGTGAATTGCACTACCGAGTTTATCAGCGTGTTTCCTGAAATTTCTGCCCTCACCACGCTGATCAATCGAACCCCGAGTTTTAAACTTCTGATTTCAAGAATACAGAAGAGTGATGACGATTTCTGGCTGGTTGGCGGATGTTTACGTAACTCTCTGCTTCATTTACCCCAAGTTGATATTGATATTGCTTGTTCAGGAGATCCAACCCCTTTGGCACAAGCCTGGGGTGAAGAAGTGTCGGGACATTGGTTCTGGCTTGATGCAAAGCGCAGGCAGAGTCGGGTTTTGTCACCATCGGGTCTTAGTTTCGACTTTTCCCCTTTACGCGCAGCATCAATAACTGCAGATCTGCAATTACGCGACTTCACCATAAATGCATTAGCGCTCCCCTTGAATGAATTTTTTCCCGATTCTGAGTTTCTTGATCCACTGGCTGGAGTGAGTCATCTGCAACAGAAACAACTCCAATCCTGTTCTCCCCGAAGTTTTTTAGATGATCCTCTGCGCATGTTGAAAGGGATTCGACACGCGGTTACCCTTGGTTTTACCCTTTCAGACTCTACTCAGAAACAAATGATCTCTTCGAAGCATTTGTTAGCCAACATTGCCGGAGAGCGGATCAGAGATGAATTAAGTAAAATCTTTGATTCTAAAAATATTATCAAAGGGATCGAGCTACTTGTTGATACGGAGTTACTTGGAGCTCTTTTTGGCTCAGCAGGGAGTGATTGGAATAAGCAAACCGCAATTGATGCAATAAATCGGCTTGAAGTGACACTTCATGACGTTGGGCAGGAGTCAGTGGCAAATATTTCTAATTCACGTAAACCGGAAGTCTTCTCTAACCGTGCTATTTTTTTGTTGACCCAGTTTTTAAAGCACTATTCATCATCTGGCCTCGCTGAATTGCTGCAGAGACGCTTACGACTCAGTCGCCAGCAGCAGCGCTTGATCAAGGAATTACTGGCTGATCCAAGTTTGGACATTTTATCCCTTGCACCCTCAATAGAAGGACAAAGACCACAGGCACTGTTGGTCGAAAAACAGGAACCTTTTTCTGCTGAAAAAATGTTTTATTGGGGGGTCTGCGAAAATCGCCTGACTCTGGAGAGAACCCTACAATTACAGAAATCCTTTGCCCGCATGCAGAAGTTTGGACGGGTTCCCAATTTGCTCAATGGCAGGGAGATTTCTTCTCTTTTAGGAAGCTCTTCAAACATCCAGATAGGCAAATGGCAATCAAGGTTGAAACTTGCTGAAATTAATGGGGAAATCACTACAAAATTGCAGGCTGAAAATTGGTTAAAAAGTAAATTACCATTTGACAACCAAGAAGCCTAATCACTATACTGCGCAGCACAAATGCGGGAGTAACTCAGTTGGTAGAGTGTCAGCTTCCCAAGCTGAATGTCGCGAGTTCGAACCTCGTCTTCCGCTCCAATAAAATCAGGCACTTAGAATTACTCTAAGTGCCTTTTTAAATGACTGAAATCTCAACGCACCGATGATGTCACTATCTGATTTTTGATATTTTGTGTAACGTAATATTTCAGATATTTAGTTAACGAAAAATCCAATCTGATTTGCATCATCTCTTTTGACTGAACTCTCAAGCGCAAGCATTTTTATCAGTTTCTCGGGCTGGTCTAGAGTACCTATTATTTCAGCTTTTTTACGCACTACTGTGAAATCTCCAGGGGTTAAATTTGAAAGTTGTTTGATGGTGGTGGGTGCTTTAAATCCAAAAAAATTGATGAAGGCAGAACAGTTTTGCTCCTGTGTCAAAGATTTGAAACCTACCTTGAAAGTAAATCGCCTTAAGGATGCTTGATCCAGTCGATCCATCAGATTGGTTGTGCAGGCAAAGGGCAGGGGATGTGATTCCATCCAGGTGAGCATTTCATTGACCTGCGAGATTTCCCAGCTTTGATGTGCATAGCTACGATCCCCCAGCAGTGAATCGGCTTCATCAAATATCAGAAAACATTCTTTCTCTTGCGCTTCCTGAAATGCCGCTGCGATTTGCCGCTCGGTTTGTCCAACATAAGAGCCAAGCAGGTCAGATGCTCTTTTAACCAGAACTTCCATTTCCAGTTGGTCTGCAAGTTGACGCACGTATTCAGTTTTTCCAGTTCCCGGAGGGCCATACAGACAGAGTGAAAATTGCCGTTGTTTTGATTTCTTCAATTGATCACCAAGATCATTCAAGTTCATGTCGGCATTGACTAAGTCAGGGCAATAGGTCGTTGAAGTTGTGTTTTTAATTGGCTTGATTGACCCCTTGATCGCTTTGATAATCCCTCGAGTGGCAAACAAAATATCGTCAGTCCCTTGTCCGTTGATTCGGGCAAATCTGACAGCATTATCAAGGATTGCCGGGGAGGCCTCTAAATTCATTAACTCTGAGATAGCGTGATCTGGAAGGTCGAGTTTATGTTTGGCAATGATTCGATTCCAAACTTCTTGCCGGGCCGATTTAGGTGGGCTTTTGATTTCCAGAACTAGCGACATCCTGCGAACAATGGTTTCATCAAGGGAGGCGACATCATTAATAATCCAGAGGGTTGGAACCGGGTTCTTTTCAAACAAGCGATTGGTGAATACTTTGGATGAAAACTGGAGCTTGCCGCCAAATAAGGCGGCAAACCCAGATTGCTCAAACAGGTCATCCATCTCATCAAACAGCAACAGGTTATTATTCTGATATTGGAGCAGGCTCTGAGCCAGTCGCATAGCATCGAGTCGTTCCCGCCGAGTGGGTTCGTCACCCTCATCATCAGTTTCTCCAACCGCATAGAGATTGCAGCCGATCTGCTGTGCCAGGGTCTTACAAAATTCTGTTTTTCCGGTTCCGGGGGAACCCCAGAGTAAAATATTGATTCCGGACAAACCTTGTTGCAGTGACTTTTTCAGGAATCCGGAAAGAGGTGTGCGAATTTCCTCCAAGTGGGAAAAATCTTCCCAATCAAGTTCTGCTTGAACTGACTTTCCGAGGATATGGGTGCGGATATCATCCGGGTTGTCACAGGTCTTCAGTAACGCATTGGCGATGGAGTCAGGTAAATCAAAACGATCCGTCAGGTCATTTCCTTTGTAAGTTTTTAATTGGATCAATCCGGAAGAAACCAACTGGCTATTGATACTCAACCGTTCCGTGACAATTTTTTTATTCAGCCCGGTCAAGAGTGAAATTGTTTGCAGAGGGGTTCCGCCCGATTTTCCAAGATCATCAAACAGGCTCTCTAACCCCTCATGGGTTCTATAACGTGCCGCCAGGCTGAAAATTATCTTGTCAGATTCGTCAAATTTCATTTCGTCAGCCAGCATTACAATGCTTTGTTCCAACGGACTGGTCGGTATCGCGTCTTTAGAATCTTTTATCGTTGCTAGCAGGGATGTCATTTTAGCAATAAACTTTTTTTGACAGACCTTAACTCCAGAGTGGTTTCTGATAGCACTAGTGTAGTTATCCAGAACCTCCCAGGTCTTTTCGCTGATTTCTCCAATAAAGATATTCTCCAGATGATCATCCAACCAGTTGCATACTTCAGAGAACATTTTTTGTGTCATTCTCTTGTCGAGCAACAGGTTTCTTAGATAGGTGCGCAGAATTTTCTTTTCAAAGTTATCCAACATTGATTGCCTCCTTTTTTGTTCTGAATACCAATCTATATCTATTGCGCGACAGAATGTGACTCTCAGAGAAGATTCTTAACAATCAACTGGGGGTTTCCAACCCGCTATTTAATTTAATCGCTTTGGTGGGATGATCTATTTGGGAGGGGTTCGAATTAGTCTGGAACGAGAAACTTGCATAGATCTTTGCCTTTCAAAGTGAGAGAAGCTTTTTGTTGCTGATATCCATCATCATTGGTGACCTTTCCGTTTGGTGAAATGGCTAGTGTTTGATTCACCTCGAAACTATAAATATATTGATAGATTCTCCCCCATAGTTTCAACTCGCCGCTATTTTTCTTATAGTGATTTATCACAATTTGTTTTATGCGTTGAAGTTCGGCGGTTTGATTCTGGAGAACGTCATCTTTTGAGATATTGATACGTCTCGATCCTTCAAGCATAGCGAGAACAAAAATTGGCTGATTCTGTCGCTTGAACTTTGTATTGATAAATATGGATGGTTGAAACATTTTCTCGATTCGAACTTGCTCCCTGTTCATTGCTTCGATACCATCAGTTATTGCCGACTGTGGAATATCTAGAATGTTCCCCAACTTGAGTACGAATTCCCGGTTAGAATATTTAAAATCAAAACCGCTTTTATCAAAGCACTTCAACAAGTTTGGAGCCGATAACATTAAATTTAACCTTTCCAGCGCCTTGCCCGGCCTTTGATATCCCATCAATCTGACAACTTCGGTCAGGTCACAGCATTGTGCTTTTGCTTTAATTGTCACCAATAAATCAGTCATACGTTTCCTTTCTCTTGTGGAATTTGGTTAGCTATCCGAACAATGAGGTTTTCAATCAAAACGATCAGATCTTCTTCACGACAGTTACCCTCTATTTCGATATCGCAAGCCAAAAGCTCTTTATTGCTGATCTCGATGTCCACAGTGTCGTATTGTTTGGTGATACAGACGTCAATATCATCATCACAAATCTCCAGTACTGGAATATCCTCTTTTCCATGGATCAATCGTTTACTGATAACAGTATCTTTTTGCTCAGCTAATACTGCAGCGGCTTTTTCTCGTCTGGATTTATTACGTTTTCCCCGCCAGTGTGATTTAGATTTTTTTCTGGTTAAATCGGGGCTGACCAGCGCAGGGAAGAACTTAATGACCGCATCACTTACTAACATTGAAACTCCGTGGGTTGATTTTGCTATAGGCAGATCTTAGATGTTTAACAGCATATTCAGCTGTAGCGACAAAATGGGACTCCCGAAAATAACCATCATGGTTTTATCGGTTTGTGGCCTCACATGTTTAGCACATCACAATTTGACGACATGCTCTGGCATCTTAGCCCTCCCTGGTGCTAATAATTAATATAGAGCAATTATGCTTTACTAATAGTTTCATGCGTTCTATTCTTATGCGTCACGTTCTGACGCGAGGATATGATTGTTTACAGCAGTAAGGGAGCTTGATATGGGCAGCAATAAAAGTCATGAAACACTGAAACGGCA
>JASFYS010000120.1:0-18648 GCA_045047095.1 Desulfuromusa sp.
GTGGAAGATGCCGGTCAAACTTGTCGGCAACGTAACGTTTGATCTCACGAATCATAAGCGGGCGCTCATAATTAATTCTGGTACACTTTGACTGACAAGCGTGATCACACACCTTGCCCTGAACATTGGGGAAGGGATTGGTTGCCAGAATCGTCTGGTAGGCTTTCTCCAGATCGCCCTGAGCAACATAATCAAGGTAACGGGGAATTTCCTGCCCGGCCGGACATTCGCTCATACAGGGAGCTTCAGCACAATCAAAGAACTCAAGTTTGCGGGCGGTCTTGATCGATTCGTAGGGATATTGAATTTTTTTGTAGGACTCAAAATCGACGACCTCAGCAGCATAAGCGACCAGATTTGCAAGTTTGGCAGCAGCCAGATCCTTTTGTCCCGAAGTTTTTATGACAAAATCATCCAGAGAAGTGGCACCGGCATCTTTGAGTGCCTGCTCAATCAGTGGCAGATACTGGCTGATCCGCCCATAACCACCGGGCTTAAGAACATCGGAACAGATGGTTACCGGTTTTAAACCACACTTGAGGATATCGACAATATTAAAACAGTCAGCACCGGCCGAGAAAGAGATATCGAGGGCTCCACCAAATTCCTGCTGCAACTTGGCAGCGACATTGATACTGATCGGATGGAGAGCCCGACCACTCATGTAGACCATCTCTTCATTCTTTGGCAACTTCTGATTAATATTTGTCGTCTCTAAAGTGTTGGTCAATTTCAGATTGAAGGCCACACCAGCCGCGGCAGCGGTTTTGGTCAAGGAACGGATAATCTCAACTGCAGCTTCATATTTGAGGTCGTGTTCAAAGGCGAGATCGGGAACGACGGTCGTGAAACCGAGTTTCTCATTCAGAATTTCACGCAGCTTTTCAGCACCAAGCATAGTCGGATTAAACTTGATCGTCGTATCCATCTTCCGCTCTTCGATAAAATAGCGGCCGATTTTTTCAACTTCATCGGGGGGGCAGCCGTGCATGGTTGAAATCGTCACATTGCGGCTGATCTGGCTTGGAATCTGCAGATCACGAATACGGGGATAAAAAGCGGCAATCTCTTCAATTTTAGGCTGCAACTCTGCGCTACAATCATTCATCCGGTCGAGAAAACGCTGCACCGTGGGGCTGAGAATCCCCTCCAGGTTATAACCGACACTGAGGTTAAAAATATAACCACGCTCGGTCATATCCCAACCGAACTTGTCCTTGAGGACATGGAGCATGATCCAGGCATTGAGGTACTCGTCAAACGACTCACCCAGTTTCAGTTCCTGTGACCACTCACAGTTATACCCTTCATCCGACATGTCAATACAGGGCTTGGTGACTTCCAGTTCGTCAAGAATCTGAACTGTCTTCAGCTCCATATAACGAGCCCCGGTCAACCAGGCAGCAATAATATTTTGTGCCAGCTGAGTATGGGGACCGGCAGCAACACCGAGGGGAGTTTCAAGAGTCTGGTTGTAACGGGCCATCCGGAAGGGATCACTCCCCTTCGGTTCAAAAAAGAGATCCTTATGGATACCAAAGAGTTCGCCACTTTTATCAAACAGCTCTATCCATTCAAACAGAGTTTTCAACGAACTGCATACAAATCTGTCACTACTCATAAATCTGCCTCCATGCTGTGTTTAACGTATCGGTATTTTAAATCAAGTTGTTACTCTTCTCAAATTGGGCACGTCATTCCATTATCAAGGGTGTTTGTCGCCATGGGCGGCGACAACAAGCCCCATGGATGGGTGCAAGCGTCCCTTGATAGTGGAATTGCGTAACCATCATGCAGATTCAGTTATGTCAAGTTTGCGCTTAATAAAACAGCCAGAACCTTTTCCCCCTGAAAAGATTCCATTGTTCACAATAACTTCACCACGAACCATGGTCAGAACCGGCCACCCTTTTGTAGTCATTCCCGCAAAGGGGGTGTAGTCACATTTCTGGTGTAAGGTCTCCACCGAGACGGTTTTTTCTAGATTCGGGTTCCACAGAATCAGATCGGCATCAGCACCAACCTGTAACGCCCCTTTGCGGGGATAGAGTCCCATGATCTTTGCCGGGTTGGTCGCAACCAGAGCAACAAACCGATTGATACTGAAAAGCCCCTTGTCGACCGCTGCAGAGTAAATTATCGGCAAGCGTGTTTCAACTCCGGGACAACCGCCGGGACACTGCCTGAAATCATCTTTGCCATATTTCACTTTATCGGCAAACGAGAAGGAACAATGATCCGTTGCAATCACATCAATCGAACCATCAATGACCCCCTGCCAGAGAGCTTCCTGATCCTCCGCCGTCCTTAACGGGGGAGCCATGATATATTTCAGCCCCTCGCCCCCTTCCTGCTCATAGCACGACTGGTTGAGGAGTAGGTACTGCGGACAAGTCTCGGCAAAGACCTGCTGCCCTTTTTGCCGCGCTTTTTTGATCTCTTCCAACCCTTTTGCCGTTGACAGGTGGACAATATAAACGGGAACGTTGCCACAGCGGGCAGCAATCTCCAGAATTCGTCGAATAGCATCTGATTCGGCATAATCGGGGCGACTTTTCGCATGATAGATTGCGGTCAGCTTCCCTTCTTGACCATATTTTTCGCGCAGACGTTTAATCGTTTCGTCGTCTTCAGCATGAAAAGCGGTCAAACCATGAGCCGGGCCCATGGCCCGCAAGACCTGTTCAACCTCATCATCCTGGAGCATGCCGTCATAAGTCAGATAGGCCTTGATGCTGGGAATACCACTATTTACCAGTTCTGGAATCTGTTGCAGAATATCGGCATCGACGCGCTGAAAAACCCCGTGAATGCCATAATCAATCACCGCCTCTTTTTCGAGCTTTTGCCGATAAAAGTCTGGCTGGTAAAATAACGAGCAGCCGGCGGGACCAGCTTCAGGATGATCAACGATTGTAGTTGTTCCGCCAAAAGCGGCAGCGCGCATCCCCTGATAAAAACCATCGCTGACATGACGAGGGTCCAACGCAAGGTTGAGATGGGTATGAACATCGACACCACCCGGAAGTACATAACAGCCGGCGGCATCGATCACTTCAATCGCCGCAGCAACTTCGATCCGGGAGGCGATCCTGGTGATCTTGTCACCACTAATCAAAAGATCGGCAGTGACAGATTCTTGTGCTGTGACAATGATTCCGTTTTTTACCACTATTTTTTTCATGTCAGGATATCTTCCAGACTAGCAACCTGCCGGACTATCAATGGACTGGCTGCTAAGATTCTTGCATCTTTTTCCACAGTTTATTGCTCATTTCACAGGCATAAGCTAGAATCTCCTTTTCATCGACATTGGTCACCAGACCATGTTCGACAATAACCTTGCCATTAGAGATGACGGTATCAACATGCCGTGAATCGAGACCATAAATGAAATGACCAATAAAATTGTCGCTGGTCACCTCGGTCGGCGAATCATAATCAAGAATGACCAGATTATTGTCGCCATCACCACTAAACCCGCTTTGCTGAATATAATGATGAACATTCCTGAAACGCTGGTAAATGGTATCCATACCGACACCCTCTAAGGGTTGACCACTCAAGAATGCCACCTTGGCACTACGTAACATGTCACAATGCATGCCATCAGTACCCAGCATCACCTTGTCGGTTATCTGACCATAGTTGGCCTGTCCGACATTGTTGTTCTGGTTGCTTTCAATATTCTCAGTCACCCACGAACCATTGGCTCTGACCAGTTCTTTCTCACTCTCATCCAGATGGATGCAGTGAACCAGCATTGTTTGTGGCAATGCCAGAGCTCCGGCATCGGCATAGCGCTGCACAACCCGCTTGCCGTGATCTTTCAGGCAGGCATCCTGATCAGATTTATCTTCGGCGACATGAACATGCAAGCCAGTATTGTATTTGGCAGCAAGTTCAACCGCACGGGTCAAGAGATCGTCCCCGACGGTGAATGAGGCATGCAAACCAACGTGCCCCTGACCACCGGTAGATAAATAGCTTTCATGCTCAGCCAAACCGGCAGCTGCAATCGCCTGACCATCGCGATCTGACAGTTCATAACAGAGCAGATGCGACAGCCCGACCTTATCGAAAGCTTTGGCAATGGTTGCCAGAGAGCCCTCGATAGCATAGGGAGACGCGTGGTGGTCAATCACAAAAGTGACGCCGTTTTTGGCACAATACAAAGCAGACGCAAGGGCGCTGGCTTCGATCATCTCCAGATCGAGACATTTGTCGACGGTCCACCAGATATAAGTCAGTATTTCCTGAAAATTGGTCGGTATTTTTTTCGGAGCCGGCATTCCCCGGGCGAGAGTCGAATAGATATGATGGTGCCCGCAGCCAAAAGACTTTGTCACCAGACGATCCTGACAGTCAATGACCCGATCCCCCGCCGGCAGCTCACTTTTCCCGGGAATCTGGGTAATGCTGCTGACTGTGCCATCGACACCTTCTTCCACCAGCAAGTGACCAGCGGTTATTGCAAAGGTCTGCCAATCGAGATATTTTGCATTTTTCAGATAAAGAGCCATGATCTTCTTCCTTATTTTTTATGGTTAAGCGGTTTCAGCGGCAGTGAGGTCCGTTTTTCTCCATCAAAGCGACGATAAGCTCCAGCAACAGCAGCAGCGGTCGGAATGCAACAGATTTCACCGACACCCTTCGCTCCATAAGGGGCATCATCATCGTAAATTTCAACCGGCACCACCTCTATTTCAGGAACATCTGTTGAACGCAACAAGCCAAGTTTTCTGAAACTGTAGTCTTTTATCTGCCCCTTCTCCAGCGGCAGATCTTCAGTCATGGCATAGCCCATCCCCATGATCACACCGCCTTCGATCTGCCCTTCAAACATTTTTTTGTTCACAACAATACCACTGTCATGCACTGCCCTGACTTTTTCGACATGGCCATCATCAGCTAAAACGACCAGTTGAGTGGCAAAACTGTAGGCAAAATGACTGATTACCTCACCATCAAAGTCGGGGGGAGTTGTCCAGTCACACAGATATGAACCGTCGTATACGGTTCCGGCCAACTCTTTTAAGGTTTTGCTCTGCAGATCTTTTTGCAAACCTTTGGCCGCTTCCAGTACCGCTTTGCCAGCCAGAAAGGTGCCCCGGCTTGCCGTTGTACTGCCCCCCTTGGTTTCACTGTCGGTCATGACAATGACGTTAATGCACGAAGCATCATCCAACCCCAGACTCTGGCACAACATCTGCTGCACTACGGTATCAACCCCCTGCCCCATTTCACTCCAACCATGGTAGAGATTGATGGAACCATCTTCTGTCACTTCCAGCCTGACCTGACTCAACTCGGGGACACCATTGCCGATGCCACAGTTTTTGATACCACAGGCGAGACCAACAACTTTACCGCTGTCATATTCGTCTTTGACTAACTCTAACGTCTTTTTCAACCCAACGGTTTTTCTGAGTTTATGCCCACTGGTCGTCCTCAGTCCTTGATCGAGAGCATTCTTGTAGCGGATTTCCCAGCGATCAAATCCAGTTTTTTCACACAGTTCATCAATCATCCCCTCAATCGCGAAAGTCACCTGATTGACACCAAAACCGCGCATCGCACCTGCGGTAAGATTGTTGGTATAAACAGCTGTCGACTTTACGTCGATATTAGGAATGTAATATGCACCGCCGGCATGGGTCGCCGCCCGTTCCATAATCGGACCTCCGACTGACGCATAGGCCCCGGTATCACCGATAATGCGCGCATACAGACCAGTGAACTTGCCATGGTCATCACAACCAAGGGTATATGCCATAGTCATCGGATGACGTTTGGTCGACATCCGCAGCGAGCCGCTGCGATCCAGCTTCACTTTGACCGGTCGCTTGAGAAGATATGCCCCCAGAGCGGCATGTCCCTGACAAGTCAAATCCTCTTTCCCGCCAAAAGCACCCCCCGCCGGAACCAGCTTGACATTGACATCCTTGACATCGAGTCCAAGCATAGCGGCGATCTGGTCACGGTCTTCATAAATACCCTGTCCCTGAGTATAAACCGTCAGCTTTCCCTCTTCATAGAAGGCGATGCTGTTCTCCAACTCAAGATAGGCATGTTCAATCAATTGGGTCTGAAAGGTGTCTTTGACAACGTGAGGGGATCGTTTGAAAATATCTTCAATGGTGTTACCATCGCCCATATCCTCGCCGTAGCAGATAACCGTCTCCTTGAGCAGATTGCCCCCCTCATGGATATAAATATCACTGGTCAAAGCTTCAAGGGGATCGGTCAACGGTTCTAGAACTTCGTACTCAACGTCAATCAGTGCTGCTGCCGCCTCGGAAATCGGCTTCGATTCGGCAACCACACAAGCAATAACATCACCAATACAACGGGTGACCTCTCCCTCGGAGATGTACATATCGCAATCTTTAACGATCATCCCGACTTTTTTGCTGCCGGGAATATCCTTGGCGGTTAAGACCTTGATGACCCCATCCAGAGCTTCGGCTCTGGAGACATCAACCTTGATGACCCTCGCCCGGGGGTGCGCGCTGAAATGGAGCGAACCGTGAGCCATATTCGGCATCTCGATTCCACCAATAAATAGCGGTTTACCAATCGCCCGCTCATACGCCTCCAGTTTTGGGGAGGACTGACCAAGCCGTCCCCCCTCAAAGGGGATACTCTCTTTGTTGCGGATTTTTTCTGCTGCCAGCATGATCGCATCAACGATCTTGACATAACCGGTACAGCGACAGAGATGATGTTTAATGGCCTGGGTGACTTCGGCACGGGTCGGATTTGGATTTGTGCTCAGCAGCAGCTTGGCTCTCATCAACATACCAGGGCTGCAGAATCCACACTGTACCGCTCCTGAGGCGACAAAAGCCCGACCAAGAGTCTCTCTGATTTCATCAGGCAGCCCCTCCAGAGTGACCAGATTGCGCCCCTCCATCCGTTCCATCTTCATGGCACAGGACAGCATTGGTTTTCCATCCAGCTCAACCAGACAGGCACCACACGTTCCCTGACCGGAACAGCCATCCTTGACACTTTTCATATTGGCAGTAAAACGTAACCACTTCAAAAGAGGCTGGGAACCATCACCAACATATTCCACACTTTGACCATTTAGAGTAAACCTGACCATTGCTACCTCCTTTTTTTGATTCCGCCCACTGACCCATTATGAAACAGAACAGACGCAAACACCCGGCATGGGATCGAATCGATCTCAACCTTACTCAGATAAGATCCCGTCACTATTCAGCATCTCTCAAACTGGGCTCGTGATCCCGATATTAAGGGATTTCTCAGCAAAAACGGGACTGTCCCCGCACGGGGACTGACCCAGACTTTTGCGGTGAGGACCACCACAGTTCCATAGCCCGCAAACTCTTGGGACAGCCCCCGATGGGTCTGGGGATAGTCCCAAGTTTACTACAACCTTGAGATAGGGAGTGCGCACCCATCATGCTGAATAATTACAAGATCTCGTTATTTAACCGCCACCGCTTCAACCTCAACCAGCACATCCTTCGGTAAGGTTTTGACTGCGACACAAGAACGTGCCGGTGGGTTCTTCGCAAAATAAACGCCATAAACAGCATTAAAAGCTGCAAAATCACCCATATCTTTCAAAAAGCAGGTTGTCTTTACAACGCTCGCAGCTTCACAACCGGCAGCTTCGAGAACTGCCATCAGATTGTTCATGACCAGCTCAGTCTGCACCGTAATATTACCGTCCAGAACCTCACCCGATGCGGGGTCAAGGGGGATCTGTCCTGAGGTAAAGACCATTCCATTGATGGTTGTTGCCTGACTATAAGGGCCGATAGCAGCGGGAGCTTTCTCGGTCTGAATAATTTCTTTCATTAGTATCCACCTATAAGTGTGCCCCGGCTGCATAGCCAGGGCTAACAATAAAGATTAACTGATTCTCTTAGTTTCTGCTTCCAGTAACCCCATCAATGTGTCGGATGGATTCTTAAATTTGCTCAGGAAAATCATCGCAGCAATAGTGTAGGGTTTATAACTGGCTTCCTTGTAGAGAGGGACACGGTAGCGATCAAACACTGAAGCTTCAACTTCGCCTTCTTTACAGGAAACACCAGAGATATCCGCTGGCAAACAATGCATATAAAGTGCTTTCCCCTCTTTGGTTGTCTCCATCAGTTTTTCGGTACATTCCCAGTCTTTATGCTTTGAATTTTGTGCCAAAAGCTCTTTTTCCAAGGTTTTAATCCCCGCATCATCTCCCTCACCATAGAGATTAGTGCGCTTCTCCATGGCTGCAAACGGAGCCCAGCTTTTCGGATAAACGATATCGGCATCTTTGAATGCATCAGCCATGCTGTTGGTTTTAGTAAATGAACCACCTGAGCGGGCTGCATTGAGCCTGGCGATCTCTTCAACCTCAGGCATCACTTCATAGCCTTCCGGATGAGCCAGAGAAACATCCATACCAAAGCGGGTCAACAAACCAATAATTCCCTGAGGAACAGATAGCGGCTTGCCATAGGAGGGTGAGTATGCCCAAGTCATGGCAATCTTCTTCCCCTTGAGGTTTTCAATGCCACCAAAGGACTCAATCAAATGGAGAGCATCCGCCATCGACTGGGTTGGGTGATCAACATCACACTGCAGGTTGATGATCGTGGGGCGTTGCTCAAGAACACCTTCGCGGTACCCCGCTTCAACAGAAGCAGCCACTTCCTTCATGTAAGCGTGACCCTTGCCAATGTACATATCGTCACGAATACCGATAATATCGGCCATAAAAGAGACCATGTTTGCTGTCTCACGCACGGTTTCACCATGCGCAACCTGTGATTTTCCCTCATCCAGATCCTGAATTTCAAGACCCAGCAGGTTACAAGCACTTGAGAAACTGAACCGGGTTCGGGTTGAGTTATCCCGGAACAGGGAAATACCCAAGCCACTGTCAAAAACCTTTGCAGAGATATTATCCTTACGCATCTCACTGAGAATTTCTGCAACTTTAAATATAGCCTGCAGCTCCTGATCAGACTTGTCCCAGGTATGCAGAAAATCATTCAAGTACATTTTGTCGGTATTCAGTAAACTCAACTTACTAATTAACTCACGGGTAAATATCTTACTCATTTAACACTCCTTTTATTTAGTAATTCGGGTTCCAACTTTGTATTGTAAAGCAGCCTTTAATTGTTCCGGTGCGGTAATAATAACCTCTTCGCCACCATGCTCTAAAAATCCGATCGCAGCTTCAATTTTCGGCAACATGCTCCCTGCAGCAAAATGACCTTCGGCAACATACGTCTTCATCTCATCAAGGGTAACATGCTCCAGCCGTTTTTCATTCTCCTTGCCAAAATTGAGGAAAACATAATCGACTCCGGTTGAAATAATAAAGCGTTTCGCCTTAACCGTTTCAGACAACAGCGCCGAAGCCAGATCCTTGTCGATAACGGCGTCAACAGCCATGTAGCCTTCGGCTTTTTTAACCACAGGAATTCCACCGCCACCACAGGCGATAACTACATAATCCCGCTCAATAACATCCTTGATTACATCAAGTTCAACAATTTCAAGGGGGTCGGGTGAAGGGACAACCCGCCTGAACCCCCGGCCGGAATCTTCAACAAAAGTCCAGTCCGGATACTGAGCCAACAGCTCGTTTTTCTTTTCTTCACCGTAAAACGAACCGATCGGCTTGGTTGGATTCTGGAATTTCGGGTCATTTTCATCAACCACGACACGGGTCACAATCGTCACGGTTTTCTTGTTAATTCCACGCTTCTGCAGCTCAATCTCAAGAGCTTGCTGAATCTGAAAGCCGATCGCCCCCTGGGTATCGGCAACACAACTGGACAGCGGAACCTCATGCAGACCTGAGGTCTCAAAGGCAATCGCGGAACGTCTGAGCATAAAACCAACCTGAGGGCCATTGCCATGGACAATGACCAGCTTGAAACCGGACTCGACAATATCTGCCAGGTGCTTTACCGTCTCGACAACAGATTCATATTGATCATTCACCGACTTGTGAGCTTCATCACGGATCAGAGAATTACCACCAATAGCAACAACGACTGTTTCACTCATAATCGACCCCTACGCTTTACTCAAGTAAACTTTAGGCAGAGCTGCATAAACGGCGGCACAGGTGACCAGATCCTGTTTCCAGGTCTTCTCATTCGGTGCATGCGCTTGTGCTTCTTTCCCCGGACCAAAACCGACGGTCGGGATACCGAACATCCCGGTAATGGAGACACCATTGGTTGAAAAGGTCCATTTGTCGATACGGGGATCTTTGTCAAACAGCTGCTGGTAAGCATCGGCAACAGACTGAACCGCCACATGCTCTTCTTCAACAACCCAAGAGGGGAAGTAACAATCGGTCGGATAAACCAGACCGGTGTAAGCAGGTCTCTCATAGGTATACATTTCAACTTTGGCACCAGCTTTTTTGGCTGCAGGCAACTCTCTGATCTGGCTTAAGGCATATTCCTTGTCTTCACCTTTGGTCAAACGGCGGTCAATGGAAACACTACAACTGTCGGCAACAGCACAACGCGACGGTGAAGTGGAGAAAATTTCAGAAACGGTCAGCGACCCCTTGCCGAGAAAGTCATCGGAGATGAGGTTGGTGTGCAGTTCTTCCAGTTCCTCAAGGATTGGAGCCATTTTAAAGATAGCATTATCGCCCCGCTCCGGTGCGGAACCATGACAACTGACGCCACTGACGGAGACCTTGATTTCCATCCGGCCACGCTGACCACGATAAATGCCGCCGTCAGTCGGTTCGGTTGAAATGACAAACTCAGGCTTGAGACCGAGCTCTTTAACAATGTACTGCCAGCACAAACCATCGCAGTCTTCTTCCATGACCGAGCCGACCATCACCAGGGTGTATTCGTCCTCAAGACCCAGGTCTTTAATAATTTTACCGGCATAAACCATCGATGCCATGCCACCTTCCTGGTCACTGGTGCCACGACCGACGATGATCTCATCATCCTCAAACCCCTCATAGGGATCGTAATTCCAGTTATCCAAGTTACCAACACCAACCGTATCAATGTGGGCATCATAAGCGATCAGGCGCTTACCATGACCGATGGTGCCAAGAATGTTGCCCATGGGGTCGATCTCAACCTTGTCAAAGCCAACCTTTTCCATCTCTTCTTTGATCCGCAGGACAACTTTTTTCTCGTCACAACTCTCACTCGGGATGCTCACCATATCCCTGAGAAACTTGGTCATATCCGCTTTGTAACTTTCAGCCAGTTCCAGAATCTTTTTGAAATCTTGCATTGTTTCCTCCAATTGAATGATGTTTATTAAGGGTCAACAAATTTTTATGATGTAACTATTCGTTACATCTCACATTGGTCACGCTGAAGAGTTACTTTATGATTTTTGCTTGAGATGCTTGCCATACCAAACGATTTCCCTGAAGTTAACCGGGTCAGTATTCCCTTCGGTATTGAACATCAAAACTGTAGAACCTGAATTCAACTTCAGTGCCTCCTTAAGCTCCTGATAATCGGGATTGTTCATAATCAGGTCAAGAACCCCGATACCAATTGGCCCAGACTCTCCGGCAATAATCCGGTCGTCACCCAGAACCGGGCAAGAGAGGATACGCATCCCATTAGCAGCCAGATAATCTTCAACACTCATAAAACATGAAGCACTCTGCTTCAAGATATCCCAACCGATCGGATTGGGCTCGCCACAAGCCAGACCGGCCATGATTGTCTGTAACTCACCCGTGACCGCGTGGGGCTGACCATCACCCACCTCTGCCGAGCCGTACAGACAGGCAGCGTTTTTGGGCTCAACGACAACCAGCACCGGAGCATTTTCCTTGTAATACTCAACCAGCAGTCCCTGCACAGCACCGGCAAGCGCACCGACACCAGCCTGTATAAAAACATGGGTCGGCTTGATTGCACCCATCGTCTGAAAAGCTTCCAGTGCCATCGTCATGTAGCCCTGCATGATCCAGGTTGGAATCTTCTCATAGCCCTCCCAGGCTGTATCCTGAACCATATACCAGCCGTTCTTGTCAGCCTTGTCATTGGCCAGACGGACGGCATCGTCGTAGTTCAGGTCAGTGACATGAACGGTTGCACCATGATTTTCAATACTCTTGACCCGAGCAGGCGCTGAACCTTTGGGCATATAAACGATTGCACGCTGCTGCAGCTTCTCTGCTGCCCAGGCAATACCACGACCATGATTACCATCAGTTGCGGTAATAAAGGTCATATCGCCCAGTTGATCTCTCACTTCGGTACTGACCAAAAAATCAAAATCGACATCAGTCAATTTCTTGCCAAGCTTCTCACACAAGATGTTAGCGACCGCGTAACTCCCGCCGAGAACCTTGAACGCATTCAAACCAAAGCGATATGATTCGTCCTTGACATAGATATCGTTGAGCCCCCAAACCTTCGCTAACTCTCCAAGGTGCGCCAACGGGGTGGGTTTATAACCCGGAATACTGGAGTGAAACCGCATTGCACCTTCCGCCTCCCCTCTGGAAAAAGAAGGGTAAGTCACATTTTCTACCGGGTTGTTAAGAATATAGTCCATATCTTTTTTACACATTGATAAACCTCCCTGACTGTTATTACAATTTATTTTATATTATAAATAAAATTGTGCAAGCTAAAAATAATAGTTTTGCAGAAAAAGTAATCAGACGGCAAAAAAAACTGATCTTCCATGATGCACTCGCAAAAAAGAATAAGATGGCTAAGCAAAAATTTCGTCCTACAAGGCGTAGTGGTTTTTCAGGGGCGAAGGCCTACATACAGTAGGTCAAGATCCTGAAAAACCGCTGCAACACCGGAGGTCGGACTTTTTGCGACGCCATCTTCCATGGCGTACAGAAAATCAATAACCATTGAAAATGGTATATATGAAAAGACAGATATCAATATACCTGTTGATTTTTCACAATAAATTTTATATTGTGCAACATCCTAAAGTAAGCTGGCGAGAGGGAAACGATGATAAAAAAAATTAAAGTAAATTTTACTGTAGCCGACAGAAAAATTTTAGCGGCACACGAGGATATTGTGGACAGTATCGCTGTGTTCCTGGGCAAACACTGTGAGGTGACACTCCATAGTCTGGAAGATCCGGAACATGCCATTATAAAAATCGTCAACGGCCATCATACCAACCGGAAATCAGGTGCACCACTCACTGAACAGGGCACGCAGATAATTCAGGATTTTCTTGAAACCAACCAGCACGATCTCACCTGCTACACGACAAGTAGTGCCAAGGGTGATCCAATGCGGTCGCTTTTTACGGTGATCTGCAACGATAACAAACCGATTGGACTGTTGGGGATCAACTTCAACATGAATATACCTCTGACTGAATTCATTTCCACGTTCAGCTTATTCCATCAGCCAGCGCCGCATAAAGCGGATGACACAACTGAACCCAGCAGCAATAATGTTGAGGATCTTATTCACAACGCCGTCAGTAATATCGTTGTCGAGATCAGCAGCAACATCAACATCCCCAACCATGAGAAAAACAAATACATTGTCTCTGGTCTCAATGAAAAAGGGATTTTTGATATTAAAGGTTCAGTCGCGATGGTGGCAAAAGAGTTAAAACTGTCAAAATACACAATTTATGGCTACATCAGAGGGTCAAAAGAGAACAAATAAAGAACTCCCCACACACCCTCAACACCAATCACGCAGGCAAATGATGAAATTCAACTATATCTGCACAGAATGTTGTCAACAATTTGCTATTAGCCCCGAGCTTATGGTCTGCCCCAACTGCTCAAGCACCCAGAGATCAGACGAACCGGTACGAGGTATCCTGGAAGTCAGGCTTGAAGGAGAGGCGGATAAGCAGTTTTCTGTTTTTGATCTACTTCCTGTCGAAAAAGAGTATTTTCCAACGATCCCGGTTGGTAATACCCCCCTCTGGCAACCGGCCAATATCCGTAAAAAAACCAATTTTGCCAATCTATTTATCAAGGATGATGGGGTCAACCCAACCTTCTCGTTTAAAGACCGGGCCTCTTTTCTGGTCTCCGCTTTCGCCAAAAAACATCGCATCAACGAAATTGTCCTCGCATCAACCGGCAACGCCGGATCTTCGATGGCCGGGATCGGAGCGGCAGCGGCGCAGAATATTACCATATTCCTGCCAGAAACAGCCCCCGAGGCAAAGATCGTCCAGGCACTGCAATATGGCGCCAACGTCTACAAAGTCAAGGGAACCTACGATCTGGCCTATGATATGTCCCTGGAATATTCCCGGATAAAAGGGGGGATGAACCGCAACACCGCCTATAACCCAATGACGATTGAGGGAAAGAAAACCGTCTCTCTGGAAATATTTCAGCAACTTGATCAGATCCCGGACTATGTTTTTGTCTCTGCCGGTGATGGCTGTATTGTCGCCGGGGTGATCAAAGGGTTCAGAGATCTCTTGACCCTGGGGTTGAGTGACAAGATGCCTGTCGTTTATGCGGTGCAGGCAGAAACCAGTGATGCACTCTACCGCGCCTGGGATTCTGGGACATTCGAGAACATTCCAACCCACACGGTCGCCGATTCTATCTGCGTCGATATCCCGAGAAATGGCTATCATGCCCGCAAACTGCTCAGGGATCACAACGGTAGCATCATCAGGGTCTCAGATGCGGCTATTCTATCAGCCCAGCACGAACTGGCAAGTGACGGTGGACTTTTCAGTGAACCGGCAGGAGCGACAGCCTACGCCGGATTCCTTAGTGAAAAAAATAATCTGAAAAACGATGCACAGGTTGTTGTCATCACCACCGGCAACGGCTTAAAAGATGTGGCTTCAGCTCTCAAAGGGGTTAAAGCCCCCGATAAATCGATAAAATCTATTCAAGAGATCCTGTAAGGAGGAGATATCAAGTGATTAATTTAGAGATCAACGCTGAGATCAGAGATAAAAATGCGGCCTATTGCCGGGAGAAAAAAATCCTTCTCCCCACCTTTGAGATGATGAAAAATCCGGAGACGATTCCTGAGAAAATCAAGGAATCCCTCAAATCGGTCGGACTTTGGGAGGTTAACCCCCTCAACCTTTTCCGTATCACCTGGAAGAATGAGCAGAAGGATTCTGGAGGCCAGTTCGGCGGCGTCAACCATATCGTCCTCCCCCCGGAACTGACCGGCTGCAAAGCAACCATCATCATGCTCTCCGGCAAATGGTTCCCGACGGGTGCCCACAAAGTCGGTGCCACTTATGGCTGCCTGATCCCCCGCTTGATCTCAGGACAATTTGATCCGCAAAAAACCAAAGCCGTCTGGCCCTCCACTGGCAACTACTGCCGAGGCGGTGCCTATATCTCTGCACTTCTCGCCAATCATGCCATCGCTATTCTCCCCGAAGAGATGTCGCAGGAGCGTTTCGACTGGCTGAAAACCGTCGCCGGAGAAGTGATTGCGACACCCGGCTGTGAATCCAATGTCAAAGAGATTTTTGATAAATGCTGGGAGCTGAGAAATTCGGGAGAGAACCTGCAGATTTTCAACCAGTTCGACGAAATGGGTAACCCCCTCTGGCACTACAATGTCACCGGAAATGCCATAGAGGAATTGGTCAATCAGTACGTTGGAGAGGACGAAAATTTTGCCGGGTACATTTCATCTTCCGGTTCTGGCGGGACTCTGGCTGCCGGTTACCATCTAAAAACAAAATTCCCCAAAATGAAAACCGCCGTTGCCGAAGCACTGGAGTGCCCGACTCTATTGCAAAACGGTTTTGGTGATCACCGGATTGAGGGGATTGGTGACAAGCACGTCCCCTGGGTTCACGACTGCAAGGATACTGATTTTGTCATCGCCGTCGATGACGAAAAGGCAATGCGTACTCTGCGACTGTTCAACGAAGATAAAGGGAGAAGTCTGCTCAAGAATGAGGGGGTCGATCCCGAGCTTGTCGAGAAACTCGACCTTCTTGGCATTTCAGGGGTTGGCAATATGCTCGCCGCCATCAAGTTTGCCAAATACAACGAGCTGACCGAAAAAGATTATCTGGTGACGATTGCAACCGATTCTATGCAGCTTTACGGCTCACGGATTCAGGAACTGGAAAAAGCCAGAGGTCAATACACGACAGGCAGTGCAGAGAGGGATATCGAATTGCTGCAGTCGCTCTCTTACGACAACACCAAAGAGCTAACCTATTACGATAAGAAGGCGATCCACAATCTCAAATACTTTACCTGGATTGAACAGCAGGGAAAAGAACTTCAGGAACTGAACGCTCAGTGGTATGACCATGAAAACTTCTGGACAAAAACCCTGAATCAGGCCGACGAAATCGATGAGTTGATCAACGATTTTAACGCCAGGACGGGGTTGTAATATTTACAAAAAATCCAGCCCCAGCAGACCAATACTGCCGGGGCTGGATCTTTTCTGGTTATCTTGATGAAACCGATCTTGCCCGCTCTTGAATTAACTCCGCAACAATGCTCAGAGCAATTTCAAATGGGGATTCTGCCCCGATCTCCAGCCCGATCGGGCAATGAACCTCGGCCAGTTGCTCCGCTGTAAAACCTGCTTTTTCCAGATTCGCATAAATTGCTCCCCGTTTACGCAGGCTGCCAATCATGCCGATATAACCAGCGTTTGTCTGTAAGGCCTGTTCAAGAGCTGTCTGGTCATAATCATGACCATGTGTCAGGATAACGATATAGCTTTCTGAACTGACCGGAACTTGATCAAATATACGAGCAAACTCAGGATTGACGATTACTGCATCAACATCAGGGAAACGGATCCTGCTGGAAAACTCCGACCGGTTATCACAAACAGTCACGGCAAAATCGGCAGCCAGGGCCAATTTTGCAACGTCCAAAGCGACGTGCCCCCCACCAATGAGCAACAGGTGGCCATGGCGTAAAAAACTGTCAATAAACCAGTTCCCCTCAAATTCAAGCAGGTAACTTTGATCTGTCGTCTCGTTCTGATCAAACAAGTACTTTCGCAACGGGGTCAGATCCACAGGAGAATTGTCCTCTTTTGCCAAAAGATAACGTATAGCTTTCTGTTCAGAATCTATCCGGCTCAAATCAATTGCCCAGATCCCTTTTTGTGATGTGACACTCAACTGCTGAAATTGTTTAAACAGAGCAATCATTTTATCGTTCGGGACAATTTTTTCGACCAGTAGTGAAACTCTGCCACCGCAGAGCATATCGATATTTTCACCCTCATGGCCAGGTTTCAGCTGAAAGTGAACAACAGCTGCCTGCGCATCTCCAGTAAAGAACTGGCGAGCAAAAGAAAGCGCCTGATTTTCAACCTGCCCTCCACCGATGGTCCCCCAGAAAGTACCATCTTCGACAATCACAATTTTGGCACCGGGAGATCGTGGGCCCGACCCCTGTTTATCGATGACCGTAATCAATACAACAGGTTGACCGTCTTCGAGCAGGGAGATGATTTTCAATTCCGGCTTCATAAAAATCCCATCTGTTACAGACAACAATGGCCCCGAAACGGAGCCATTGTAAAAACCAACAACAAATCTTGTTCTTTTTCGACTTTAGGTATTTATCACCCGATAGTCCAGTGAAAATCGTTTAAAAAGTCCAGCGTACAATAAGCTGGGGTAAACTTTCATCCAGATCCTTAATCCCAATTCGATTCTGCCAGTATTGATACTCAACACCGACAGCAATATTATCCGTTGCAAGCCACATGAGCTGCGGTTGGGTCAGCAGATTGGTATGCGAAGTCCCTTCAGCTGAAGTATAATCGAGAAAGCCTTCAAAAGAGAAATTCTGACCACCAATTGTGAAAGGTGCATTCCAGACCAGCGTTCCCTGAACCGAATCACCATCCAGATCGGGGTCATTACGGTACTGTAAAGTTGTTTTGAAAAACATAAAACCCGGAATATTCCAGTCGGCACTCAAACCACCCATCAGGGTCACTTTGTTGACAAAGGCATTTGCGTCAATATCAGACTGAACAATGACATAAACGTCTTTCAGCAGACCGTCCATCGGCTTTTGTCCGAGTGTCCGCAGCAGGCTCAATCGAGGAGCTATCTCCATATGAATGCCATCAGTTTTATCACGCTCATCGACACTGCCTACATCCGCAAACATAAAAATATCACCGTACTTCCAACCGGTTGCATTGGCGATGGTTAGAATCATTCCCTCTTCTTTATCTTTATCAAAACGCTCATAATCCCAACCATACAAAAGTTCAATTTTTGTCGAACTCCATTGAGCAGCACTGGCAGCAAAACCAAACCCCAGAACCAAAACCAGTGTAAGAATTACGCTTCTTAGCAGTTGACGACTCATGTATTCCTCCTTTTAGGTAAATTATGCCAGATTGACTTCAATCTAAAGCAGTGACAGGTAGACAATAAATATAGTCTATTATAAACTTAATTGAAGTTATCAACTTAATTTTATAATGTCAACTATTTTATTTCATTCAATGTATGTCCAATTCTGCCCTGTTTTACTGGCTCATCAGGTCATGGCTATAGACTAAAAACGGCATGGCTGCCATACTGCTACGACCATCTGATTCAACAGAAACCGTGGTATAATTTTACGGTTCTATCCACCAAACAAAGGTGGATATTTGATGGGCCGTTGGAAAATGCCACCTACAGCAGATTTCCGAGTTGAAGCTTTGCATATCGAGCCTT
>JASFYS010000121.1:0-21542 GCA_045047095.1 Desulfuromusa sp.
TGGTGCTCTTGGCGTCTTGGTGGCCAATGGGGTGTTTTTAGCTTTATTCAAAAATATGAATTGTTTGCTCTCATGAAAGTGTGGTAGAACCAACACTCTATTTGTTGCAGCAAAACAACAATGGTTATTGTCGCGCTTTAGCAGCAAGTTAGAAATCAAAAGAAAAGTCATAATTTCAAGCAGTTACAGACCACCATAAAATGCTGTTTCATTTGGCATAGTTTCTGCTTTATAAATTTGTGTTGCAGCGTTGTGCTGCTTTTAAATGAAAAGTTGATTGAGCAGAGTAAACAAGTTTTCTAACGCCGAATGGTTCGGCACTTTAATTACCTTAAGGAGGTAACAAAAATGAGCAGATTTTTGAAAATCGCAATTGTCCTGCTGGCAGTTGCAGCAATGGTAACACCTGTTATGGCTGAAGATATGCTCAGCCTGGGTGGTCAGATGCGTGTCCGTGGTTGGTATATTGGTGACTTTGATGACTCTGCCGATGGCAGCGACGCGACCCAAACCTGGGTTGACCAGCGCCTGCGTATTGGTGGCAAACTCTCTATCGCTGACGGCGTTAGCGTAACTTTCCGTACAGATATTACTGAGGCAAACTGGGGTCAAGGTGGTAATACCTACGGTGCAGGTCGTACTGGTGTACAGCAGTGGGATCGTGCTCACATGGATCTGGCTTTTGATGGCTTCTCCCTCCGTGCTGGTCAGCAGTACATCCAAGTTGGTAAAAACACTCCTTTCAATGCCCAGGATGCTGGTTTCAAAATCGCAACCAAAGGTGCTGTTCCTGTAACTGCATTCCTCATGCTGGCTGATGCCAATGCTGCTACTAAAGGATCGCCTACTGACGGATTCTACTATGGTGCAAATATTGGCTTCGGTGCTGACGCATTCAAAGGTAACTTCTATGTTGTTGGCCAGGATCATGTTTCTAATGCATTCGAAACTGTTTACCTGATTGGTGCTGACGGCACCTTCAACATGGATGCCTTCAAACTGGTTGCTGAACTTGATTTCTTCACCGGTGATGCAGCTGAAAACACTGATGCTTTCGGTACTCAGCTCTTCCTCGACGCTTCTATCGCTGCTAGCGAGACCATGACCGTCGGTGGTCAGCTCTACTATGCACTCGGTGATGACGAAGATGCTCAGTATGCTGTTATTGGTAATGATTTCAATGGTTGGGATCCTCTATTTGCCCACGGTACTGGCCTTGACGACGAGCAGATTATGCTAGGCCGTCCATTTGAGTTCTTCGGTGACGACGCTGGTGTTATTGCTGGTCGTATTTATGTCGATACTAAAGTTAGCGACGCTCTCAAACTTGGCGCATCCTTCTCCTACCTTGAGCCAGAAGAAGATTCAGTTACAGAAGCTGACTCTGCAATAACCTTGGCTGTTGGTATGAAGTATGCCGTCATGGCACATACCAGCCTTGGCGTTCTGGTTGAGTACATCGACATTGATGAACCAGATACAGATGCTGACTTCGCTGCTGGTGTTGGCCTGTTTGTAAACTTCTAAATCATTTAGAAGCTAAACTGTACCATCTAAAAGCCCGCTGCAAATGCAGCGGGCTTTTTATATTTCCCCTTCCTACCAGTTGGTAGAGAAACTGGGGTCGGTGCGAGTTTTAAGTTCTTCGCGACAAGAATGTCGCTCCTACGTGGGAGCGGTCTCCTGACCGCGAATAGGGAAAACAACGCCCATGTAATTATACTTTCAATAAAAGCTCCTCCACTCTCCACGCCAATCCTTGGCAAAACCGGAGTCAGTGCGGGTTTTACTGTAAACTAGGGAAACTAGGGACACTCCCCATATTAAAACCACAACTGTATAATTGAAGCCCCCATCGTTAGCCACCACCACATTTAACATAATGAAATTAGGGACATCCCCCAATTAATCCTGCCAATTTGACACCCGCCTTCAATGTGGCCTACTATAGCTATTACTACCAACATAAAAGGAGGAACTATGCAAACCGTGCAAATGACCCTGGATGAAGACCTCATCAAAAAAGTCGATGATGTTGCAAAAAAACTGCATACCAACCGTTCCGCTTTCACTCGAAAAGCTCTTTCTGAAGCCTTGGTACGTTACAATCAAGAGCAACTGGAATATCTACACCATCGGGGATATGAACAACATCCGGTGACAACTGATGAATTCTCTCTATGGGAAACAGAGCAAAGCTGGGGCGACAAATGAAACGCGGTGAAATCCGCTGGTATAAATTCAATCATCCCGACAAAAGAAGGCCGGTTCTTATTCTGACAAGAGATTCAATACTTGAGTATCTTGGAGAAGTAACAATCGCTCCAATTACAACAACGGTGCGAGATATTCCGTCTGAGGTATTTTTATCCCAAATAGATGGCATGCCAAGAGAGTGCGCTATCAACTGTGATCATCTGCAAAGTATTTCAAAGGGGAAAATCGGCACAACAATAACAACTCTGACTCCTTCCAAATTAAGGAAAGTTGGACAAGCTATTCTCTTTGCCCTGGATATCTGAGAACATGAGAACAGGGGCGGGAGTACCAACAAGGTGTAGCTTTAGTGCTTTAACTGTGTTCTTTTCCCAATAAAAGCAACAACATCCCCCACCTGCTCAACTTGACAACCCCACACCAACCTGCTACTTTGACAACATCTTGTCAAAGGAGGCAATATGCAAGCGATTCAGTACTCACAAGCCCGAAACAATTTACGTCAAATTATCAATAAAGTCTGTGATGATTACGATGAAGTTATTATTACCACAAAGGATGAGAAGACGGCCATTTTGATCTCATATGAAGAGTATAGTGCCATGAAAGAAACAATGTACCTTTTGTCATCAAAAAACAACCGGGACAGACTTATGACTTCCATAGAAGAGATCGACACTGCCGAATTCATCAAAAAAGATCTCTCCCTGTGATTGTTGGCTTTTCTGGAGAGGGATGGAAGGACTATCAGTATTGGCAAGCAAACGACAAAAAATATTTAAAAAGAATCAATGCCTTGATAGCAGATATTACCAGAAACCCCTTTGACTCAAATGGTCTTGGTAAACCCGAGAGACTCAAGGAAAACCTTGCTGGCTATTTTTCACGGAGAATCACTTCTGAACATCGTCTTGTCTATAAAATCATAGACGACCTAATAATCATCGCCCAATGCAGATTTCACTATTAATCAACAAGGGGGACTGGACGTTGTTGCTTTAGTGCTTTAACTCATGCACCTCATTGCTCTGCTTCCAGGCACAGTACACACTCAGTCCCAGTTACATTCAAACAAAACAACACCACTACAACGCCTTGACAATAAGGCGCATATAAATATACATTGTACATACTACAGACATACACAAAGAGGCCGTAATTTGATTATTTGGGATGACAATAAAAATGAGAAACTAAAACTTGGCAGGGGCATTTCTTTTGAAGAAATTGCAGAGATCATATTGCGAAAAGAATATCTTGAGGTTCTAGTTAATCCAGCAAGACCCGATCAACAAATATTTGTTATCACACTGAAAGGCTATATTTATTCAGTTCCGTTCATAATTGATGATCAGGCAAACATCATCCTTAAAACAGCATACCCAAGTCGAAAACTTAACCACATATATGGGGTGACATCATGAGACCAATACTAGATGACTACGAAAATGAGATTGAAGAAAATATTTCTCAATTCAAACCAGCTGGCAAAGCAAAACAAAAGCTGATTGAAGAGATTATTGATAAAGCAAACGAAAAGAAGAGCATAAGTCTGCGCCTCAAAAACAATGACCTCGAACTACTTAAACGAAGAGCTGACTCTGAAGGGCTCCCCTATCAAACCCTGCTGTCAAGCATTGTTCATAAATATGTTTCTGATCAGTTAGTGGACAAAAGAAGTATTTTAAAAAGTCTGGAAATTCTAAAGGCATCACAACCATCAGGAAGAGTTGTGATGCCAGGGACAGAATGATTTTCCCACTAAGAAACTAGAAGAAACTAGGGAAACTAGGGACATTCCCCATATTAAAATCACAACTGTATAATTGAAGCCCCCATCGTTAGCCACCACCACATTTAACATTACCAACCAGGCAGTTTTAAAGTTGACAAAAATTTATAGCCATAATATCCTCCAAATATATAGAATATATTTGGAGGATATTATGGCACAAATACATTGCTATGTCCCTGACAAGATTGCCGAAAAATTTCGCAAAAAAGCTGAACACGCTCACCTTTCTACGTCCAAATACCTTGCCTTACTCGTCAAGAACGAAACCGGTTCAGAATGGCCAGAAAACTATTTCGACCTTTTTGGTTCCTGGGAAGGCGATCCACTTGAGCGGCCGGAACAAGGCAAATATGAGCAGCGATTGGAATTAAAATAGATGTATCTACTTGATAGCAATGTTTGCATCCACCTGCTCAATGAGAGAAATAGCCAAATTGAGAAAAACTTCAGATCTCATTCGCCTGCAGAAATCTATTTGTGCAGTATAGTCAAAGCAGAATTATTATATGGAGCAAGACATAGTCAAAGAGTTAGCACCAATTTACAGCGTTTAAAACTATTTTTTGCGCCGTTTGAAAGTATGCCCTTTGATGACCGATGTGCAGAGGAATATGGATTAATACGAGCCACCTTAGCCGAACAAGGGAAAATAATTGGACCGAATGACCTGATAATTGCTGCAATTGCGCGTGCCAATGATGCCACTCTGATAACTCACAATACAAGAGAATTCAGTCGCATTCCAGGCCTCAGACTTGAAGATTGGGAAGTGTAAAAAAATGGGAACATCCATGATAAGTAAGGAAAAATAGGGACATCCCCCTATTAAAATCAACGGAAGTTCTCGGCAGTGTATGCGCAACTGTTTTTTCCGCTTACCTGAAATCATATACACAGGCTTGTTCCTGCACCAAGAGTTATTTCAAATAAAGACAATTCGCACATAACTAAGAAAAGCAAGCAACGCCCATGTAATTATACCTTCTATATAAGATCAACCGCTCTACTACACAAAACCTTGGAGAAACTGGGGTAGGTGCGAGTTTTAAGTTCTTCGCGACAAGAAAGTCGCTCCTACTTGGGAGCGGTCTCCCGACCGCGAATAGACAAGGAAAGGAAAACAACGGGACGAGGTGCGTATTCCGGAAAACCAGGAAAACTAGGGACACTCCCCGGATTAAACTTGGCAGTTTGATACACACCTTTTATGTGGATTATGAAAGCTATGATTATCCACAAGAAAGGAAGTGATTATGCAAACAGTCCAGATGACCTTAGATGAAGACCCGTACTTATTCTCACCAGGGATTCAATACTGGAATATCTGGGAGAAGTCACAATTGCTCCCATTATAACAACAGTGCAGAGTATCCCGTCTGAGGTTTTCTTATCCAAAACAGATGGTATGCCAAGGGAGTGTTGTCAATTGTGATCATCTCCAAAACGTTTCGAAGGGAAAGATTGGCGCAACAATAACAAGCCTAACTCCATCCAAATTAAAGAAAGTTGGAGAAGCTATCCTCTTTGCTCTGGATATCTGAGACCAGTTTTTACCAGTCAAGAGATGTCCCTTTTCTTTATCAAGAGCCACCGGAATTCAGCCTTTCTATTTAACTGCAAAACAGCTAGAATACCTGCCTCAATATAAGTTATCGTCCGACAATCCAAACAGACAAGGTTGGCCAAAATATGAAATTGATTGCAAGATTAAGTTTGCTCCTTTTATTCTGTTTCCCTTTCACTTCTCTGGCTGAAATACCAGATCAACTTAAAAATGACTTTAAACCAATTGGTGGTACGATCATCATGCCAATCGGGGAAGAGTATCTGATTGACATGGATGCATCGGTTAATCTTCAAGAAGGGGACATTTTAACTCTCATCATGGCGGGTGAGAAGGTTATTCACCCGGTCACCAAGGAGATCCTCGGAACACTTGATCTAGCAAAAGGCTACCTGCAGGTCACCAAGGTCAAATCGGGATATTCTTACGTCAAACTGTTATCCGCAGGAATCACTCCAAAAAAAGGTGATCACGTCAAACGGTTTGAACAAACTCCAACCCGGTTTGAATCCTCTGAGCCTGCAAACACTCTTAAAGAAGAATTGAAAATTGCCCTGCCACACCTGAACTGGCTCAGCGATACGGACAAGACCAACCCTGAACTGATTTTTTTTCTTGCAGACAATAATTTAAAAGTTATCAATGCTGCAGGAGCCGAACTAAAAATTTATCCGTATCGTAATGGTCAATTAGCTGTCCCGATGGTGGTAGGCCACCAAACCAACACCTTCCAACTGGGAGGATCGCCACAGAAGAATAGAAGCCTATTAAATCAAACAGTCGATAGTTTAACTAGCGTTGTCGGTTTTGGACAAAAAGATAAACGCTTGGAAAATCCAGGGATAACCCTGAGTCAACAACTGAATAATGGGATTTGGGTAGGGCAAAATCTGGATGGTAACCCGGTTGGATTAGCTGTGGCAGACTTCGATGGTGATGGACAACTGGAAACAGCTGTTGCCATGGAAAATCATCTACAGATTCTACGCCTTAACTCCGGAAAACTAGTTCCAATTGCTACCATCAACTTCGCCGCTGGTATTCATCTGTTAAGCCTTGATACAGTTGATATCGATGCAAACGGAACCCCAGAACTCTACCTCAGCGCCAATGCTGGTACCAAACTCAGTTCACAAGTGGTTGAGTTTAAACAGGGCCGTTATCAACGGACAATCAATCGGGTTCCATGGTTCTTTCGCGTTGTTGATCTCCCACAGGAAGGTCATACTCTGATTGCACAAGCCATGGGGGATTCTGAAAATCCGTTTTATGGCCAGCCATTCCGTGTTGTTCGATCTGGCAACAAACTTAAGCGAGGGACTGAACTCCCCTTACCCGCAGACTTCAACTTGTTCAGTTTCGTTCCTCTAAAAGGAGTCAACAATGATCTCCTTTATGCTTATATTTCCAGCGGAGATTATCTCCATGTAAAAACTCCTCAGGGAACAACAATCTGGGATTCTGCAGATCACTTTGGCGGTACTGATGTCTTTTTTTACAACGTTAAGAACATAGACAGGGAACTGATTCAACCCATCTATATACAGCAACGCCTGCTGACTCTCCCCACAGGAGAAATACTTGCTGCACAGAATGATGGTTTCCGCGCTCTTGAACGCTACCGCAATTTCAATAAAAGCCGTGTTGTTGCTCTCAAGTGGGATGGCTTTGCTTTACAAGAAAGCTGGAAAACATCAGATCAAAGGGGGTATCTGGCCGATTATACTTTGGCTGATGCTGATAACGATGGCCAGGACGAATTGGTAATGGTGGTTAAATTTCAGCAGAAAAATCTGATCCAAAAAGGACGCTCAACTGTGGTGGTTTATGAACTGAACCAATAAAAAATCAAAGACCTTAACGCAGAGCCGGAGAGAGGCAGAGAAATCAAAAACAAATTATTAAGGGTTTAAAACCAAGAGAAAAGGTCTTTGGTTCTTCTCTCCAACTCTCCAACTCAGCGTCTCTCCGTTAAAATGTTCTTGATCTACTTTATGTCATTGGTACCTTGCAAACAAATTACCTGAATTAAATTATGAATATCATCTCCCTCAATCAAATCACCCACGCTTTCGGTGGGCCGAAACTTCTGGATAATGCCAGCCTCCAAATCGAGTCCGGTGACAGGATTTGTCTTCTAGGTCGTAACGGTACGGGAAAATCAACCCTGCTACGCCTGATCAATGGAGATTTTCCTCCTGACTCGGGAGAAATCATCCGCAACCAGAAACTACAGACGGCCTACGTCCCCCAGGAATTTCCAGATCACTGGACAGGACAAATAAACCAACACTTACAAAATATCCTTGCCCAACATGGCCTGGAACCCCATCAGGCAGCGGTTCAGATTGAACAAACCTTAAGCCAGCTGGAGATGAATCCCAAAGCCAGACTGGAAACCATGTCCGGCGGTCTAAAGCGTCGCGCGTTACTGGCAACAGCTTTAGTTCAAAACCCAGACTTACTCTTGCTCGATGAGCCAACCAATCACCTGGATATTAACGCCATTTGTTGGCTCGAAAGCTTTCTTTTACGCCTGCGTAAAACCCTGATTTTTATCAGTCATGACCGTACTTTTGCCAGACATCTGGCAACACGAATCCTTGAACTCGATCGTGGTCAATTACAGGATTACCGTTGCAATTACGCAACTTTTTTGGAACGCCGCCAAGATGTTCTGCATAGTGAAGAAAAAGCCTGGTCACGGTTTGATCAGAAGCTGGCTGAAGAGGAAATCTGGATTCGTAAGGGGATCAAAGCGCGTCGTACCCGTAATATGGGTCGTGTGCGTGAGCTACTGAAGCTCCGCGAAGAACGACGGCAACGCCGGGATCGCACCGGTCAGGTGCGATTGCAACTGGAGACCGGCCAGCGGAGTGGACAGATGGTGCTGGAAACGGAACAGCTCAGTTTCAAATATGACGACAACGTCATTATCGATTCCCTCAATTTACGCATAATGCGCGGTGACCGCATCGGCTTGATCGGTGCAAACGGGAGCGGCAAGACCACACTGCTGAAAGTGTTAACCGAAGAATTACAACCAACAGCAGGGAAATTACGGCACGGCACCAATCTACAGATCGCCTATTTCGATCAGCTCCGCGAACAATTAGACGAAGAGAGAAGTGTCAAACAGAATATTGCCGATGATCACGATCAGGTTTTGATCAACGGTAGCCCCCGCCATATTTACGGCTACCTGCAAGATTTTTTGTTCACCCCGGAACGTGCCCGTACCCCGGTTCGGGTGTTATCTGGAGGAGAAAAAAACCGCTTACTGCTCGCCAAATTATTCACCCAACCGGCCAATCTACTAATTCTCGACGAACCCACCAATGATCTTGATATGGAAACGCTTGATCTGCTGGAAGAGCTACTGCTTGATTATCAGGGAACCGTGCTACTGGTCAGTCATGACCGTAGCTTCCTTAATAATGTTGTGACCAGTTCATTGGTATTCAATGGCAAAGGCAACGTTGAGGAAATCATCGGTGGTTATGATGATTGGTTGGCAACCCAGCCAAAGCCGGAAACACCATCCAGAAAAGAGAAAGCAAAACCTGCGCAACGTAAAGAGCGGCCAAAAAAATTAAGTTTTAAAGAAAAAAAAGAATTGGAATATCTACCGAAACAGATCGACACGCTGGAAACCGAACAAACTGGGTTGCATGAAAAGATGGCCAATCCAGATATCTATAAAAAAGGAGACGGCTCCCTGATTACAACCCTACAGGAACGCCTGACGACAGTAGAAGCAGAATTAGAAGAAGCCTATTGCAGGTGGGACGAGCTGGATAAAATTTCGGAATAAATCTAAAATTAACAACCTCTTCGCCAGATACGCATCATCAACTCGGTACTCCTTGATCCTGTACCGTGCCACAGGGAGATCAAACCAACGCAATTGTCAAGAATCTCATATGTCAAACAATATTTAGCTGGACCTGAGACAAAATACAGTTCTTTGAGAACAACTTGCTGCTCGGCCAAGAGATAAGGAACATCTGTACCAGCTTGATTATTCTTATGAATCAGCTGTTCTGCTGACTGAACACTTGAAAGAAAAACATCCGCTATTTCAACTCTATAACGTCTTGCTAATTCTTTCGCGTAAGTTCTGATACGCGATTTATATTCATCGGAACGCTTAAGAGGTAACATTATCACGACGTAGTTGTTGCCGAACCATTTCAAAGAAGTTATCTGTTCCGGTTATTGTTTCTCCTAATCCGGAATGAAGTTCGTACCAACCACGTTCAACTGATTCAACAAACTTCATCCTATCATCAGCGCTACGAATATACATCCGTAGTGAATCCCGAAGAACATCCTGTTCAGTACGACTTTCGCGCTGGGCGACTCGCTTAAGATCCCGCTGGTCACTGTCGTCCAGTCGAAGTCCTATCTGCTTTGCCTTTGCCATAACCAACACCTTTCGATATAATTGTTATCATATTATATCAGATAACATCATTCAATAGAATCTGCTTCGTGTTAAAATCGTAACTACCCAGCTAAAGTTCCAGCCTGAATCATTAATTTAAACTCTCTTATTTTCAATGCAGATCAGCCCCACAAAATTTACAGTAAGTTGCATCCACATCATGCCCTTCAGCACTACATTCTGGGCAAACTTGGGTGGACATATTCTGTGCGTGGGTCAGCTCTGCGGTTACAATCCCAGTCGGAATTGCGATAATCCCATAACCCAGAATCATCACCAGTGAAGCGATTGCCTGCCCGAAACCGGTTTGCGGTGAGATGTCTCCATAACCAACAGTGGTCATAGTCACAACGGCCCAATAGATCGAACGGGGAATACTGGTAAAACCATTTTCAGCCCCCTCAACAATGTACATCACCGATCCAAAGATCACCATCAGCAGAAAAACAGAAAGGAGAAAAACGGCAATCTTACGGCGGCTGGCCCAGAGGGCGCGCTGCAGAAAATTTGACTCGCCAACATATTGCACCAGCTTCAACACCCGGAATACCCTCAGCAACCGCAGAATCCGGATCACCAACAGAAATTTACCTCCCGGCAGTAATAAGCTGACATAGGAGGGGAGAATCGAGAGGAGGTCAACGATACCGTAGAAACTTCTGGCATATTTGCTGGGACGACCGATGCAACTGAGACGGAGAACATATTCGACAGTGAATATGAGGGTAAAAAACCATTCCAGAAAAAGAAACCATTGCCCGTATTGAAAATTCAGGTCAGCAACACTGTCCAGCATAACCACAATGACGCTGATGATAATGCTTAAGATCAGGATAACATCAAACAGCTTTCCTGCCGGGGTATCCGCCTCAAAAATTATTTCATGCAGACGGTGACGCAGCCAATGATCAGATTTTGGTTTACGTTCGGGCATTTTACCTCCAATGAAGAAAGCTTTTAACGGAGAGACGCGGAGAAGGAGAGTTGGAGAGAAAGTCAAAACCACACAATAGCCACCAAGGCTCCAAGAACACCAAGAAAAACAGAATCTTTTTTGGTTTTAAACCTTAAGAATGCTTTTGACTTTGATTCTCTTGGAGCTCTTGGAGCCCTTGGCGTCCCGCTTAGAAGCGCCTACTTCTGATGGTGGCCAAGTTTACGGTTTTGACCTTCTCTCCGTTTCTCTCCACCTCTGCGTCTCTCCGTTAAAAACGCGATTCAGGCAGAACTTCCGCAATCAAATCAAGGATATGCACCGCACGCTGTTTTTCATCAGCATGATTAATGCTGTCCTGTAACTGCATAATACAACCAGGACAGTCTGTCGCAACCAGTTCGGCACCACTTTCGGCGATAAATCCGGCTTTTTTAGCGCCGATTTTTTTGCTGGTGTCATAGTGATACACGGAATAGGTTCCACCCAAACCACAACAGGTGCCAGCATTCTCCATTTCGATAAACTCAACTTGCGGCAATGCTTTCAAAATGGCACGTGGTTCTGCGGTAATCCCATGATTTCGCAAGTGGCAGGGATCGTGGTAAGTCACTTTAACTCGATCTTTCTGTTTCGGCAATTCAGCCAATCTGTCAGCAAAGCCCTGTTCAACGAGAAACACAAAAATATCTTTAACCTTATCCCCAAACTCGTTGAACTCATCGCCCATCCCCGGATAGATTTGTGTCAACCCGGAGTGGCAGGAGGCACAGGCGGTCACAATATAATCGCAATTGTTCTGCTGAAATACCGCCAGATTTTCTTCCGCCAGGGATTCAACTGTCTTTGCCGCGCCAGCCGAAACCGCAGGCAACCCACAGCAAACTTGAGCCTTGGGGATAATCACCGTTACACCGATAAATTTCAGCGCCTTGAGCAACGCCTCACCTGAATCGGGATACATATAATTGATGCCACAGCCAGTAAAGAAAAGAACCGTAGGCTTATCAGCATCACCAGGGATAATTTCTGGATGGCGTTCCCGAAACGGCTTAGCCGTCAATGGTGGCAGAGTCCGATCCGAAGTGATAAATGGAGCTGGAAACCGTAGCCGTAACCCACTCTGTTCAGGGATTTTTTTAAATAGTAATTTGGAAAAAGCCCCACCACCTTTCGCCAACAGATTCATCAATCCTTGATTCTTCAGAACTGCACCAACCCCCTTACCAAAGGTTGACAAGCCCTTGCGGTTGGCAATTTCCCTCCGGGTTGCAGCGACAATATCCTCGGTATGAACCTTGTTGGGGCACTGCGCGTAGCAACTGCCACAGAGGAGACATTGCGACATATCGAGAAGAAATTTCTCCTCTAGATCAACATCCCCTTTCAGCAATGAATCAGCCAGGGCAATTTTCCCTCGTGCGACTCGCCCCTCGTGCTTCTCAGCACCAAAGGCGGGGCAATAGGCGCGACAACCACCACACTTGACACACTGGTCGATCTCGTCACGATAATCTTCTAAACTTTTCAACTTTGCCATTTTTTCAATTCATTCTGTAGGGGCAGGCCCCCGTGCCTGCCCAGGGCGGCCACAGGGAGCCGCCCCTACATTATAATTTCTACACATCACTCGGAAAAATTTTTCCGGGATTAAGGATATTATTCGGATCAAGTGCTCGCTTGATTGTCTTCATATAATCGATAACTGTACTCCCCAGCTCCATATCTAAAAAGGGGGCCTTCATAATCCCGACACCGTGTTCGCCACTCATGGTGCCACCCAACTCCAGCGCCCCTTCAAAAACCTCAACAACTGCTTTTTCAGCTTTCTCATGATCACCGGGGATTTTCTCATCAACCATGATATTGACGTGGATGTTGCCATCACCAGCATGGCCATAATTGACAATCGGTATCTGATAGTGATCGGAAATCCGTTCGATTTTACGGATCATATCTGGCACTTTCGAACGCGGGACACAGATATCTTCATTGAATTTATCAGGATTCACCTGGCGCAATGATGCCGAAATTGAGCGTCTGATTTGCCAGAGGGCTTCACTTTCGGCCGGGGTTTCAGCAACTCTGATTTCAACAACACCGAGGGGCTGGACAATAGCGGAAACTTTGGCAACCTGCTTATCCAAAAATTCACGGTCACCATCAACCTCAATCAGCAGAACGGCTCGTGCCGCATCAGGGACATCCAGATCAGTTGCATTACGGAGACAATCAAGGGTGCGCGCATCCAGAAATTCAAGCGTGGTTGGAATAATCTTTCCCCGGATAATCGCTGATACAGCTTGCGCTGCACCGTCAATGGAATCAAACAATACCAGCATGGTTTTTTTTGCTTCCGGCTTCGGTAGCAGTTTAACAATGATTTTGGTAATAACAGCCAAAGTTCCTTCGCTACCGCAGATCAGTTTGGTCAGATCGTAACCAACCACCCCTTTCATCGTCGGTCCGCCGGTTTTGATAATATCACCGGTCGGGGTCACAATTTCGAGGCCGATAATATAGTCTTTGGTGACCCCGTATTTGACACAGCGGGGTCCCCCGGCACATTCAGCGACATTGCCACCCATGGTTGAGACCTTGAGCGAGGCGGGATCGGGAGGATAAAACAACCCAACTTTTTCGACAGTTTTCTGGAAATCTTCGGTGACAACACCGGGCTCTATGGTTGCGACGAGGTTTTCTTCATCAATATCAAGAATATGATCGAGCCGGGTCAGACCGAGGACAATGCCACCTGCAGTGGGGACGCTGCCACCAGTAAACCCGGTTCCAGCTCCACGCGGAAAAACCGGAATTTTATTATTGTTGGCCAACTTCATGATCTGGCTGATCTCTTCCACGCTGCCAGGATGGACAACCACATCGGGAAGATATTGCCGCTGAGTGGCATCATAGGAATAGCAGATTAAATCAGTTTTAGCGGTCAGAACCTGCTCTTTGCCACTGATTTGTTGCAGGGTAATGATGATTTTTTTATCAAGCATTGGACATATCCCTTTTGTTTATGAGTAACTATTTAACCCCTTCGCATTTACAACTGTGTAGGAGTGGTCTCCTGACCACGAACAGGTTTTGTTGGTATCCCCTTCGCGACAGGAATGTCGCTCCTACGGGTCATCTAAACCATCTTGCCGAATAGTTACATTTATGATCCTTATTATCGGATATATTACCAAACAAGTCTACTTTGATTTACCAAACCAGCCACTCTTTTCAACATAGGCTTCAACCCGATTGCGGCCTTTTTTCTTGGCCGCATACAGAGCTTTATCAGCCCGCTCAATCAGCTCAGTTTTTTTCATCGGCTTCCCGGTTCCGCCGAAAACTGTGACACCAAAACTGCTGGTCACCCGGTAGTCATCACCATCATAACTGAAGGGGTGTTGTTCCACCGCAGCACGGATCTTTTCGGCAACAATCAAAGCATCTGCCTGATCAGTTTCAGGCAGAATAAAGACAAATTCCTCACCACCATAGCGCGCGATAAGATCATATTCCCTGATAACTCCGCCACAAAGGCTGGCGACTTCTCTCAACACATAATCACCCGCCTGATGACCATAAAAGTCATTGAATTTTTTGAAATTATCAATATCCGCCAAAATCAATCCCAACTCATTTTCCTGACGGATACTTCTGCTGATCTCTTTATCAAGAGCTTCCTGGAAATAACGATGATTATAAATCTGCGTCAGACCATCCAGATTGGCAATCTCTTCGAGATAAGTATTTTTCTCTTCAAGCTCCGATGTCAATTTTTCCAACTGCATCTTTGACTGAACAAGTTCCCGGTTTATCTGTTCGTAACTCATATTGAGTAAACTAAGTTCAATATTGGCCTGCTGTAAAATCTCCGGAACTGAAGCCGTCCCCTCAATATTCAAACCAAAATATCTAGCTGCCTTAGCCACATCCACGTTGGCTTGTTCCAGAATTTCATCAATGTTTTTCGTGTCAAGTTTAAACATTTTGTGAGCCCGCTCACGAAACGGACCATGGTAATCAATCGGATTACCTGAATACAAAATATTCGCCAGTAAAGCCGCAAGGTGAACCACTTTTATTTCAGTTTTAAGGTTGCCATTATCGCCGTTATAGCCATCAGGGTCATGGTGATAAGTGATGGGAATAGCCAAACTATCAGGGAAATTCCAGCGTTTTGCGGCCTCACCACCAACATAAGCATGATTAGCACCAAGTCGCTCATTTTCCAGTGCCAACAGACGCTTTTCACTGCCAGCAGCTTCTTCCAGCAATTCATCGTAAGTTTCACGATAAGCACAGGCCAGAATCAATTTACCAAGGTTCTGCAACAAACTGACAGTAAAAACCTCTTCTGAATCCTGATCCGACACTTTCGCCATTATCAATTTGGAAGCAACAGCCGCGGCCAGAGATTCCTCCCAAAAACGCCCATAATTGAACCCTGCCCCATGCTGTGGTCGTTCCATATTTAAAAAGGAGAATGATAAAACCAGGCTGCGCACCGCGTTAGTTCCCAGAATAGCCACGGCCTGTTGAATGGTGCCAACTTCGTTGGGAAAATTGTAAAAGGAGGAGTTCACCACCTTGAGAATCTTAGACGATAGCGACACATCCTGAGCAATCAACTTGGAAATGTCATAGATAGTTGTTTCTTCTTTGCCGGTAATATTGATCAATGTCGATGCAACAGTTGAAAGGGTCGGCAATGAACCGGTTTCTATCACCCGCTGGATAACGTCTTCTTTTGTGGGCATAACAATATCCTTTTGCAAAAACTTTAATGGAGAGACGGAGAGACGCTGAGATCGGAGAGAAACCTTTAGAACCAAATATTGCCACCAAGGCACCAAGTTCGCCAAGAAGGTCAAAAGCTGGTTTTTGATTTTAAACCAAAAAAAAAATTTAAGCTTTTCTTGGTGCTCTTGGCGTCTTGGTGGCGAAACTAAAGGTTTTGGTTTTCTCTCCCTCTCTCTGACTCTCCGTTAAAAATCAATCACGGGCAAAACCATCCCACCATCAGGGATAATCACAATCTTTGCTTTTTTATCTAATCCCGGTATCACCAAATCCAGCGCACTATCCAAATTGACAGCTTTTTCCATTCCCATTTTCTGGGTTTGTTCTACCGTTAATTCGCTGATCAGAATAACCCGGAATCGTCGAGTTTTGACCAATACAGCGTGAGCTGTCTGACCGTTAATCTGGTAATCTTTACGCAGAGCGGTTTCAAACTGATCCAGATCCTGATAACGAAACCAATCAAAAAAGGTCGCGTGTCCAAACCCATCGCGACAAGCCGCAAGAAAAATAATCGTGCCACCCTCTTTGACCGCCCGACAGCCATAATCAAGAGCTTTTTGTGCCTGGATAAAATTGATGTCTTTAGGCTCACCACCACAGGAGATCACGGCAAGATCAGCAAGTTGACTCAGTTTGACTTGAAACAAACTCCGCACCATCTCACATCCGGCCAGATGAGCCTGTTCCAGATCACCACTAAACACACCAAGGATCTCTTTTTGGGGGGAAAGAACGGTGTTCAACAAAAAGTCGGGTTGAACCAATCGGGCGGCTTGAACCAGATTGCGATGAACCGGGTTACCATCCAGCACCCCGGTCACAGCCTGTGGATGTTTCCCTCCCGTTTCCGGTGGATTAAACACGGCAAAGTGACTTGCCATACAGGTTTCACGGCTGGCAACACCCGGCACCAACCCTTTGCGACCGCCACCAAAACCGGCAAAATAATGAAATCCAATCGTCCCGGTCACGATCACCCGATCAGCTTCAACCACCCGGCGATTGACTTGCACCGGAATACCGGAATCGGTCATTCCTAAATCAACCAGTTCAGTAGCATCCTCACATTCGTGGTCATAAACAGCAATTCGACCATACAGCGAACCGAGTATTTTACGATGCTCCTCCTCAGTCTGCTTCCGATGGATCCCCAGCGCAATGATGATCTCGATATCGCCGTCAGAAATCCCGATTGCGTTGAGTTCAGCAATCAAAATAGGCAAATATATTTTGCTGCCACTGTAACGAGTGATATCGGAAGTAACTATGGAAACCTTCTCCCCCGATTTTAAGATCTTGTCCAGAGGTAATGAATCGATGGGGTTAGCAAGCGCCTCACGAATCAACTGTTCGGCAGCAGATGGTTCCGGTAACTGTTCTGGTTGCAGAAGACTGGCATTGGTCAGCTGGCAGGAGAATGAGCTGGTTCCATATTTTAATTCCATTGTTTTTCTTTCGGCTGTAGGGGCGCCCCCCTGTGGTCGCCCGGAATTTATTCCCATGCCCAAGTCATGGGCAAGCACGGAGTCTCGCCCCTACCAGTTCCCAAGACTACCAAAATCTCTGGCGACAGAACATCATGAATCAGGATATTGTTGCAGCACGGGTGGGTGCTGTGATAAAAAATAAGCGCCTTCAATATACACCCTTTAGTGGAGAAAAACAGCTTATGGACTTACAAATTCTACCTGTCACGGCACCAAAAGCAAAGATTGAAGATGAAAACGAGCTGGTATTCGGCAAGCAGTACAGCGATCGAATGCTGGTGATGGAATATGACAGTGATAAAGGTTGGCATTCTGCACGGATTCAACCCTACGGCTCTATCTCTCTCGACCCTGCAGCCATGGTTTTTCATTATTCGCAGGAAATTTTCGAAGGGCTCAAGGTGTTTCGTCGCTCTGACGGCAGCCTTGCCATGTTCCGTCCAGCCGACAATGTCGCCCGCTTTAACCGCAGTGCTGAGCGGATGTGTATGCCTGAAGTGGATGAGAAATTCTTCCTCGACGCTATGCTGCAACTGATCCGCTTGGAAGCTGACTGGGTACCCCACAGCGAAGGAACCAGTCTTTATGTTCGTCCGACGATGATAGCAACGGAGCCGATGCTTGGGGTGCGCCCGGCAAATCAATATCTTTGCTACGTTATTCTCAGCCCGGTTGGTCCCTATTATAAAGGGGGGATTGCTCCGGTAAAAATCTGGATTTCTGATTTTTATGTGCGTGCCACCGAAGGGGGAACCGGCGAGGCAAAAACCGGTGGAAACTATGCTGCCAGCCTTTACGCTGCAAAGGAAGCAGCAGAAAATGGTTACGATCAGGTCCTCTGGCTGGACGCCAAAGAAAAACGCTTTGTTGAAGAAGTCGGCAGCATGAACATGCTGTTCCTTTATGATGGTAAAATTGTCACCTCTCCATTGCATGGCACGGTTCTGGACGGGATCACCCGCCGCTCAGTGTTGACCCTGGTGAAAGAGATGGGGTACGAAATAGAAGAGCGCGCCTTAAGTGTCGATGAAATCATAGAAGGCACCGCAAACGGTCGCCTGCTGGAAGCCTTCGGCGCAGGAACCGCTGTGGTTATCTCACCGGTTGGCTCCTTCTGCTATAAAGACAACTGCGTCCAACTGGGCGATGGTCAACCAGGAAAACTCACGATGGAACTCTACGACAAGCTGACTGCTATTCAATATGGCAGGCAGCCAGATAATCATGGTTGGGTCACCCTCCTCTAGTTTTTTAAACCATTTGTCCTGCAGTATTTGGGAGATGAAGTTGACAGTCTGACCTGAACAGAATATTGATTGGAGGTGTGAAGGAGTCACTCGACAGGTGACTCCTTTTCTCTTTCTAGGAGGTTGTTGATTAGATGGTCTCCCAGCAACCTGCAAGCAATAGAGCCCCTGCCAAATTATTTTTATTATATTAGTATCATGTAGATTTAATTATTAAAATTACTTGACTTTTCCCCTCCACATATTATAATCCACTCCAGGCGATAAAAGAGTATTAATTTCAATCAATGTGGAGTGCACCTCTATGTCACAACCAAAATTTATTGGCCTCAGCGCCAAACTCACTGCTGCAATCGGATTTATTACCCTGACCACCATTCTTCTGATTATCTTTTCGGTGATCACCCTTAAAAATCAAAAGGATGACTCAACCGTAATCAATATTGCCGGGCGGCAGCGAATGCTCAGTCAAAAAATGTCCAAAGAAGCCATGACGATCGAAGCCGGTCTCTCGGTTGAAAAATTTCGCTCCAGCTTAAAAGAGACCCACGACCTGTTTGATACATCTCTCAATGGGCTGATCAACGGCAACAGCAGCATGCAACTCCCGCCTACCAGCAATCCCAAAATTCTTACCCAGATGCGCAAGGTCGAATCACTCTGGAATAATTTTTCCGACCAAATCCAGATGGTCTTTAATCCCGGGAGTAATACTGATCAAATAGACCAGGCTGCCCACAAAATTGTGGCAGGTAATGTGCCATTACTGAAAGAAATGAATAAAGCTGTTGGCATGTATGCGGCTCAATCACAACAAAAAGTAGCAAACTTGACCTTGGCTCTCTATATTGGCGGGGTCATTGTCCTGATTATTACTTTCCTTGTCTGGTTATTGATTAACCGCAAAATCGTCCGTCCTTTACTTGCAGTTGTTCAAATGGTTAATGGCATGAATAATGGCGATCTGGACAGTCGCTTAAACCAGAAACCAAGTGATGAAATAGGCCAACTAGCCTGTGACATGGATCAATTTGCCGACCGGCTCAAAAATGACATCCTGACTGCATTTACTCGCCTGGCAGATGGTGATTTTACCTTTGTAGCTGAGGGACTGATCGCAAAACCTCTGGCCAACACTAATCAGAGTATTTCAGAGATCATTCAAAACGTTCTCCAATCGAGCCAGAAGATTGCCTCAGACACCTTACAAGTTTCAGCAACCAGCACCTCATTGGCCGATGGAGCAACCAAGCAGGCTGCGGCGTTGGAGGAGATTTCTGCTTCGATGCAGATCATGAACGAACAAACCGCAAGTAATACTCAAAACGCCGAGCAGGTCAATCAACTGTCCTCAGCAGCCAAACAAGCGGCTGAAAAGGGTGATCAACAGATGCAGGACATGGTCAAGGCAATGGCCGAAATCAATGAGGCGGGGCAGAATATCAGCAAGATTATAAAAGTCATCGATGAGATCGCTTTTCAGACTAACTTGCTGGCGCTCAATGCTGCGGTTGAAGCCGCCCGTGCTGGACAACACGGCAAAGGTTTTGCAGTTGTTGCTGAAGAAGTTCGTAACCTGGCAGCAAGAAGTGCCAAAGCTGCCAGCGAAACAACAGAACTGATTCAGGGTTCTGTAGAAAAAACTAAAAAGGGAGCTCAAATTGCCGATCAGACTGCAGTCGCCCTCAAAGAAATTTACCAAGGTGTCGTGCAGGTCTCAGATTTGGTTGATGAAATTGCTGCAGCCAGTAATGAGCAGGCTCAAGGGGTTTCTCAGGCCAATGAAGGGCTTGCCCAGCTAAATGCTGTCAATCAAGCGTCGACTGCCAGCGCCGAAGAAACGGCTGCGGTTGCTGAGGAGCTTTCAGGGCAAACTGGATTTTTACAACAGATGCTCGAGCGCTTCAAAATTATCGGATCTTCATATAGTCCAAACCCAATGCCATTGCAGCAATCAGCCCCGAGGATACAACCATCATACCAACCACAGCCGAGCCCGCAACTGGCGACAAATTCATCTTGGGGCAACATGGAACCGGCCAAAGCGATTCAGCTGGATGATGACAATTTTGGCAAGTATTGAGTATTTCTGGACACGTATCAAGCACAGGTTCAGGATGGTATCAGTTTAAGCAAATTTGCAGTAAATTCGGGACTGTCCCCAGGTTCATCGGGGGCTGTCCCAAGAAGTTTACGGGTTAAGAAACTGTGGTGGTTCGCATCGCAAAAGCTTGGGACAGTCCCGGTTTTGCTAACTGGAACCATTCATCCAGTCTTCAATTTATATCATCACACTCCCTGCAACCTCTCCAACAATTCCAACTGTTCAACCTCCTTCTCGACCCCAGCATATCCTCCCCAACTCAGCAATTCAGAAACAGTTTGTTCAGTAGAAGAGATAGAATCGCTCTCAATGCGAGTCAAAAACTGCCGGGTACGCAGCGCATCAAACCAATTGTGTAAAGCCACCAGTCGCTGTTCTTGAGAAGAATGGTTATTTTGCAGTTTCTTCCAAACCGGGACAAAGTCCAACTCGACAATAAATGCGTTTAAAACCGGTGATATATTCAATGTTTGCTGAATAATCTGTTCAGCAGATTTATCCCAATCACAACCAATCAACTCCAACCATTCCTTTAAAATTTGAAATCCCTGGACAGGGATAAAATGGAACAGAGCATTTCCTTCTTCCACCTGTTCTTGAACGGCTTTCCCGGTTCCAAATGGAACCCGGCTGGAAAAACGGGGGGAAGGATAAACAACCGTCCCATTCATCATTTCTATTCCAGATACTTTGGTCAGCTGCTGGAGAAAGTAAAAATCCTCGCCACCGCAACGTCGATTCATCCCCCCCGCCTTGATATAACTCCTCGCCCTGCAAGCAAATGCACTGCCAATACTATGATAAGCATAAGGAGAACCGGCCAACTGTAAACCAAACAGATAGCTACGCAGGTAAAGTTCGTAATGGCGAATTGCAGTTTCCTGCTTTGGAGTTGATATAGACTGGTGCCGGAATGGAATCACCGCTGCCCCTTTTTTACT
>JASFYS010000122.1:0-8722 GCA_045047095.1 Desulfuromusa sp.
GTGAGGAGGCCTTCAGTTCACCAGCTCCAATTTGGCTGGAGAGATTTTGAATCGACAAATAGTTATTTTTCAGACTCAGATCAGCTGTTACCTTATCAATATTCAACTCTTTGTAGATCAACCGATTGATCGCCAAGGTGCCAACCATATCAACAGGAATATCGAAAGGACCAATCTCTTCGGCCAGAGTTTTTTGGTATTCTGCCTGGGTACTGTCACTATCATTTAGGGAGATTTCTTTGGCCGCCAGATTGGGTTCAGGAAGTATTCTGTTAAGGTCCAATGTGTCTGCGGTGAGAATGAAATTACCATGAAATAGATCATCGCTAGACCTCTCTGCTTTAATCTGCAATTCGACCTGTTGATCCCCATATTGCAGGCGCAAATTGTCTGACTGAAAAACCTTATCTACATAACTGACATCACCACTGATCCCGGCACGTAAATTTTCCGAACTTGCCCGGACATCAGACAAACTCAGTTGGGCTGACTTAAGCAGATTGATACCATGACTCAATTTCCCAGCAAGATTAATCCGACCATCAACCAATCCGGCAAAACTATATTTCTGATAATCTCTGGACAATTCCAGAGGAAGGTTCTGCATCACTTCACGTAAATCAAACTGGTCAAATAATAGAGTAAACACCAGGAAAGGTTCAGATGCAGACAGGTCAAACTGTCCTTCTGCTCCGAGATTGATTCCGTTAAAGTTAAGTAGCAGGGTTGAGATGTCCAACAATTGTTTGTTTACGTTGTAACTCAGCGCATAATCTGCACCCAAGCTAGCCTTTTTCAGACCAGTATCAGGAAACTTTTTCAAGACCAGATCAACATCATCAAGGGTAATTTTCCCTTTTGAGGAAAGTATCTCAGGCTGTATGTCAACTTCCAGATTGAGTGATAAATGTGCTGAACCAAGTTTTCCGGGAAGATTATCACGGTAATAGGGTGCAAATTGAACCAGATCCAGTGGAGCCAGATGGATCATCAAACCCCCTGCTCGACGAGAGAAATCGTAGTTTCCAGAAATATCAATATTGGAACCGTTAACAACAGCGGAAAGATCAATGGGAAAAGATTTATCTAACGTTATCTGCCTGGCCTTGATATTCAGGTTATTCAGGGTATAACGAAAAGGAGATCTCGGGTTTTTGAATTTATCCACATACTGGATAGCCCCGTCCTTAATATTAACTTCCTTAACCAATAAATTAAAAGCAGCCGTTAATACTGTAGTTTTGTTGTTGCTATCGGTAGTGGCACGACCATCTTTAGCTGCTGGTTCAGGCAACAGATCGCTGAAATTGAATTGACCATCTGGCAAACGGACACAAAATATTTCTGGGCGATCCAAAACAACCTGACTGATACTGATCTTCCCGGTTAAAAGAGGCCAGAGCTGGTAATGGAACACGACGGCTTTAACTGAAAAAAAATCCTCTGCAGAGTCCTGCTGCAGAACTTTCAGATCAGCAACAGAAATTCCGGAGAATAAGCCGACGGTTACTTCGCCAAAATCAACGTTACGTTGCAGCGATTTTTCAAGCATTGGAAGAAGGATGTGCCTGACTTTTTCTGGGGTAACCTGAGTCTTAACAAAAACTGTCAGCGCAACGGCAAGAATCACCAGGACACTGACAAGAAACACACCGAATTTTACTGGAGTTGACATATAATCCCCCGAACATAATTAAATTTTTATGCTATTTTTGTTGCCGCTAAAAACAGCAACGTCAGTATAGCAAAAAAATCTATAATAATAGAAACTTATACAACTTGATTGTATTTTTTTGTGGCTTTATGTGTTTCCGCAATTTTGACAACCTAACCATTTTCTAAAAAGTTGGGCTCACAGTTCAGAGTCTTTATCCTGTCGCCTTAAAACTCCAAACACATTGTAATCATTGAATATATTTAGATTAATTTTATCAATATTTTTAATATTAAAATAATTTACTTTTACGAAAGCAGCCGCTATTATTCATGACATTAATAACAATAAATTTTCTCTGGGAGCGACAACGCATGAAGAAAAACAAGAACTCACTGTTACTAGATATCGGTTGGTGTGAGTGGGTATCCTTTCCAGCATTAAAAATTCCTGCAATTGAAGCCCAGGTTGTTATGGATTCGAAACAATCCATTTTGAATATCTTTGACTTCTCAACTTTCAAAGAGGGTGAAGATTTGTTGATCAGCTTTGGAATTCACCCGATACAAGATAACAGTGATGTTGAGGTCTACTCAGTCATGCCGGTTAAAACCAGGCGGCTGATCTCTTTTGCCGATGGCGACAGAGAATGGTGCTACGTCATAGAAACAGAAATGCGGATAGGTTCAATGAAAAAGAATATTGATTTAACTCTGGTTAATCGAGAAGAATCAACCTTCCGCTTACATCTGGCACCACAAACAATTAAGAGCCTGGTTAGAGTCAACCCGCAAAAAAGCTATCTTACTGGGGATATTCTAAATAACTATGCAATCTCAACAACTCTCAGTTGAACAGATCAGGATTTAAGAGAGTAAAGAAACGGATTCGTACTCATACCACCCATCCATCGCAGGGAAATAGAGCGCACCTTTGATCGGATACAGATCCGACTGACGTGTTAATAACTGAACATAAACACGTAGTTGTTCTCGATAATGGGTAGCTTCCCGACTCAAGAAACCGGCCTCACTTTCATCAACTGCAGGAGTGCTGGTTTTATAATCGATAACCCAGCGATATCCATCTGCAACAAAAGTACGGTCAATAACAGCATGAACAACTTTTCCCTGGATGACACCGGTTAACGGAACCTCGCACCGCGGTTCTAAATGATCATCTAAAATCCATCGTCCCCGCTGGCTGGAAAGAGTTCTGTTAATAGCAGTCTTAACCTTTTGAACACCTTCCTCTAGATCAGCAGCAGCAACACCATAATGACTTAAAGAGCGTTTCAATCTGTGTTGCTGACTCACCAAGTTCTCTGACAACCAGATATCCGCACCATTTTTGGCAATCTGTTCCAGTTGCAAATGAATCAGAGTTCCGACATGCCGATGGGTGGGATTTTCCCATCCACTGAATATCGGCTCAGAGCTCTGGTTCGAAGAGGCTGTTTCTGCCATACGCAGTGTTGGTAAATCAACCGGATCAGGAACTGGCATCGCCCAATCTGGAGCCAATCGATGCAATATTGGTGGGCGAAATTCTTTTTCAGAAACAGGATTCTGTCGATCAGCAGTCAGAAAATCAGCATGCACTAACGGCCAGAGTTTTTCCAGCAAAGATCCCCGCCGGGGGTTCAAATCACCGTTGCTATTTTCTTCAGCATGCCCAAGCAAGTACAGGTGTCGAATAGCGCGAGTGGTGGCAACATATAATAACCTACCAGCTTCCAGTTCCTGTTTTTCCAGTTCGAGATGGGCAATTAATTGATAGATTGGATCTTTTTCCTGACTTCCCCTGGCAGAAATTGGGGCAAGGAGCAAACCATGCTGAGGATGCTCCTGCCAACGCAAGAGAGGTTGATCCGTCCGTCCGGTGGTTTTCCCCAACCCTGGAATGATGACCGTATCAAATTCCAATCCCTTGGCCTTGTGGATGGTCATAATCTGTAATTTGCCATTAGCCCGGCTGTCCGGCTCAGAAAATAATTTTCTCAGGCCCCGATCCAGCTTATCAAGACTATCCAGATCTCCTCCCCGATCCAGTTTATCAAGCAGCTCAAAAACCATCTGTGCATCAGAACACCCTGCACTTGTATTGCAGGCGGCGCCACCCAAAGCTAACCAGCAGCCCTCAACCAACTGACGCAATGGCAATCTGCCACGTTTCTTCACTCCAGATTGCAAAACCGGCCAGATTCGAGCCAATCGCAGCTGTCCATCTGCCGTCAATTGTTTTTTAAGTTCTTCATCAGCCAACAAAGTCGGGATTGTCGTCCGGGGGCTTTCACCAAGCAACTGATATAAATCATCAAGAGTCAAACCACACCAGGGAGCGCGCAAAACAGCCAACCAGGAAACCCGATCCGCACGATGCAGCAAGGCCCTGGTCAGATGAACAACATCAAGAGCTGCGGCTCTGGCACCAAGAAGATCAATATCCTGAGCTTGATAGTTCATTCGGTTCTGACGCAAAAGAGGGAGTATCTCGCGCAAATGATTACGACCACGAACCAGGATTACGATCGTCTGTTCCGGGGCTTCTGTTTGAGCCTGCTGCACCAATTCCAAAACTTGCAATGCCTCAGCTTGGTCATTACGCCCGACAAAAGGATAAATTCGGCAGGCTTCGCCTGCCAGTGATGGTTTGACTGCAACAGCTTCTGTCAATGGAACCGCCCCCGTGACTTCATCCACTGACGCAGGGAAAATAGCTGCAAAAGCAGCATTAATCCAGCTGACAATACCCGCTTGTGAACGGAAATTGCTACACAGCTGCAACGGTTGCAATACAAGATGAGAGACTCCTAGCTGTCCCCGAAAACTGTGGAGAAACAAACCAACCTCTGCCTCACGAAAACGATAGATCGACTGCATCGGATCGCCAACCAGAAAGAGCGTACGGCCATCTCCTGCTGTCCATCCCGAGGTTAGAGTATTCAACAACCGATATTGCAGTTTTGAGGTATCTTGAAATTCATCGACCAGGATATGTTGCAGATCATGATCGATTTTCAACAACAGATCACTTGGATCATCAGCTTCACCCAAAGATTGATTTGCCTTCAGGGCGATTTCAGCAAAATCAGCTTGCCCATGCGCCCGGAACACCAACCAGAGTTCAGCAACCAAAATAGGTAGCAGCTCAATCAGAGCCTGCAACAACTGCCACTGAGCGTCAGAGTATCCAGCGAGTGGCAACTTTCTAATTCTATTCAAACATTGAATAAATTCAGAATCAGGATCAATCTGCCCCAGTAAAGAGAGCATTCGCTCTTTGGCCGGTCGGTTCTCTTTGCCAGCGGGAAAACCGTTATTCTTTGTGACTGTTTTTCTCAAGTCTCCAGCGGATGTCAGTAACAAATCGGCAATCCTGACCCAGGCAGCAAGATCACTGAATTCTGTACCGGGCAAACAATCCACATTATGAGGGATTGCTGGTGAAGAATCATCCAGACTTATCCCCGCAAAGTTGCGACAAACCAACAGTTCAGAAATCAATTTGGTGGGAAAATGAGTTTTTACCATTTTTAGCTGATCACTGCAGATCCGCTCCAATCCCTGCTGTAAACTTCGGCGTGAGTTTTCATCATCGACTAACATATGCCGCAGCCACTGATCTCGCCGGCGCAGCATATCAACCAGCATTTGTTGGACGACAGCAACATTATTATCCAGATGACGGAGGAGTAGCCGCACCTGTTGTTGTCCTGTCACTCCATTATCGAGTCGCGACAGTAACTTTTCAGCAGCTAATTGATAAAGGGCATCAGCGTCTTCGCTGATTTCCGGGATACTTCCAAAGCGCGAAATCCACGGCATTTTTCTTACTAGCGCAGCATTAAAACTATCGATCGTCTGAATAGATAACTGTGCCGGGTTGCGCAGCAGGTTTTCGCCATGCCGGTCTAGAGCTTTAACTGCAAGATCCCAGGTTTTAGCTGCATGGGGTTCCGCCGGGCGAGGGAGTTGCTGCGCTGCTTCAAGAGCTTGAAGTAATCGTTGCCGCATTTCTGCTGCAGCTTTATTGGTAAAAGTAATGGCAAGAATTTGTTGTGGTTGCGCAACGACAGCCAACAAAGCTAAAATCCGTTGAATCAACAGTTCCGTTTTTCCAGAGCCCGCTGGAGCCTGAACAATACAAGATTGATTGACATCGATAGCAGCAGCACGCTGCTTGGCATCAGCAATCATAGTTGGCTCCAAATTCAGCTATGTGTTCCTTAATGCGGCAGATGCCGGAAAGATCGCAATATTGACAGCTCTTGACTAAATCGTAGGGTTTTACCGCCGCTTCACCAGCGGCAAAATCTTCCGCCAGTTGCTGCAGCTGCTGACGCCAGAAAATCATCAATTCATCCCAAATTTTGATCCCTGACTCTTCTGCCTGCGCATAGGAAGAGAGCTCACGGACCTTACCAAGCAACCCTTTTTTCTTAACCACTCCAAGAAAACGACATTCTCCCCGTCGCACCTTCGCAAAAACGACACCATCAGCCACAGAACCGGAATCAGCAACAGCATAGAGTGGTAATTGTGGTTCAATCAGTGGTTGGCTGAGAAAATCCTCAGCATGCAGATCCGTTCCGGTTTTATAATCAATTATAATCCGCTCACCTTTTTCGAGTTGATCGATCCGATCAACCTGCAACCGAATTTGTAACGACCCGATTGTTTCTCTATGTTGTTGTTCTGTTTCCAGCACCTGGAAAAAATCTCGCGGCTTTTCGACCTTTTCAAGCCACTCGTTGACCAGGATTGCAACCCGTTCAGTCTCCAGTTGAAGCAGCTTCTCAGGTGGAGCCATTCGATTTTCATAATAGCTTTTAAAGGCTGTTGCTACGTGGATTTGAATTAATTCAGTCAGTTTCTTTTCGTCCCATGTCAGTAAATTTGTGTGATTTTGTAACTGTTTCCAAACTTCTTCCAAAGTCAGATGAACCAGATCTCCACGCGCCATAGGCGCTATCCCAGGAATTGCTTCGGCAAATGCCTGCGCATGCAAACGGTGATGGACAAAAGCCCGGAAGGGGCAATGTGCCTGGTCTTTGAGTAGACGACTACCTCCCTCCACCTGGGCTTTATCTAACCTGGGGCCCCGCCAATCAGCCTGATCCTTCAGTGGTTCAAGTCGCGACTGCATCAAATAAGAGAGATCCTGAAAAGCAGCCAGTTCGGGACTGTTTTCTGAATTGTATGGGGAAATAAGGGGGCTCGGACGTAAGTCACAATCACCATCGCGCAAAGGATAGCTGAAAACAATATCAGCGCTGGCAGATTTAAGCCGCGCAATCATCTGCTCTGCAAATTGCAGTTCGCGGGCGGCACTAGCGTGCGGCATATCGTAATCCTGTTGCAACTTTACAGGGATAAACGGATTCGGTTGTGGTCGTGCAGGCAGCACAGTTTCACCCAGCCCCATCACCCAAAGATGTTGGAAGCTGAGGCCCGAAGATTCCAACAAACCAACAACCTGAACCGATCCCGTTGGTCCTTCAAGTTGAAATTCAATATCTTTGCTGATCCGGCGCAGTAAATTGAGCGCGCGCAGCCGGTTGATCGGCGCCAATAGAGGATCTAATGACACCAAAGCAGACAAAGCCTTTTCCTGCCAGACTTTGATGGCCTGATATTCACTGCTTGCCAGCGACCTGTCCCCAGGCCACCCAAGGCACTGCAATTCATCGGCAAATCTAGCCGCCCACCCCCCAGGCAGAAACTTATCGTTGGTCTCCTGGCTTATCTGCATAGAGGTAAGAATCTGTAGGAAGCCAGCTAATTCAGGTTTATCTTCCAGCAACGATTTGAGGCCTGATAGCTTGATTTTTTGCTGCCGGAAAGAGCGCAGCCTTTGATCGAACAGAGCACGACTATCTGCTTCCTTAATCGCACTATCAATATACGGGGTTCGTAACAGAAATGAGGCCTGATCGAGAGTCAGTTGCCGGCCAACTCCCAGGCATTCAAGAGCAGCATAAACAACCCCCTGCTCCGCTAATGACCCACCCAGTGACAAACTAAAAACCACTCCTTCGTCGTGTAATGCAGCAGTCGCTGCAGGGTCTATCTGCTCGCGAAATATACGTTCAATCTGGCGGCGGCGCATTTGCAAATCAGGAACAACAACTCCAATTGATTCAGCGCCCTGATCCAATAAATGGCGCACCCAGCGCGCGGAAGATTCAATTTCATGCTGACTATTCCGTGCGGCAAAGCAGGTAATTCGAGCGGTTTCTTCGGATTGCAATGGCAATTCTTCACAGTTAATTCCGGCGGCATTCAGGGTTTTCATCAATAACAACAGTCCCGGTGTTAATTGATCAAAGCCTACCAATAGAACTTGTTGCGGCAAATCAATTTGTCCCTGATCCAGAGCAGTGCAAATCCGCTCTGGCAGATCACCTTGATCAAGCCATCGCTGTTGGCGACATTGCTGCTGATAACGTTGCTGCCAGTTATGGAAAATTTTCTGATCTGCGGTCAGTTGTTGGCCGCCGAGCGAAAGATTATATTCATTGAGCAAACGGTGGGCCTGCAGAGCTTTTTCAGCAGTTTTTGATAACTGCAACAGTTCCAGAGTGGAACCACGGGAAGAATTCTCAACTTGCTGTTCCCATAAGCATTGTTGTTGCTGTTGATTCAGTAACCGCCAGCCTTCACCCAGATCGGACAAACACTGATTCAACCAACCCTCAAAGTTGATAATTTGTGGTGTCGACCAGATATTTTTCCCCTGCATCAGCATATGCTGATCATAACAGTCGCGCAGATACCGGAATAACCGCTTATTGACGGTTAGCACCAACGCACCTTTTGCCGCAGCAACAATGGCTTTTTGGATAAAATCTGACACACACAAACCCGCAGAAAGTGTAAATGATTCTGGTTTTAACGCTTCCATCTTAACAGATGGATTTTAAATGGAAATATTTATATACAGAGAGACATATTTAGAAGGGCTTATTGATTGATGCACTCGCAAAAAAGAATAAGATGGCTAAGCAAAAATTTCGTCCTACAAGGCGTAGTGGTTTTTCAGGGGCGAAGGCCTACATATAGTAGG
>JASFYS010000123.1:0-4295 GCA_045047095.1 Desulfuromusa sp.
GGAAGTAGAAGTATCTGCTACCGAGGAAGTAGAAGTATCTGCTACCGAGGAAGTAGAAGTATCTGCTACCGAGGAAGTAGAAGTATCTGCTACCGAGGATAAAGCTGATGGCGAAGATGCTGCACCGGCGGTTGAAGAAGAAAAATAGAACTATAACAATTTGGTTGCCATCCACCGTTTTTCGGATGGACACAATTCAGGAGAATATTTATGGCTTACGAAAGACCATCCCGTCCATCTTCTGCACCACCACGGCGTCGTTTTGGCCGGCGGAAAGTTTGCCGCTACTGTGCAGATAAAAAACAAAAGATCGATTATAAAGATGTGAATAATCTGAAATATTACTTGTCTGAGCGCGGTAAGATTGTTCCACGCCGGATTTCTGGAACCTGTGCAGCGCACCAGCGACAAATTGCTGAAGCGATCAAAAATGCCCGGCAGATTGCACTTATGCCTTACACCTCGTCTCACGCTCTTTAAATTGGGGCACTGTTAATACCGAGATGAAAGGGCAGGCGGCACTTTTTACTGCAGCAGGAATCGGCGCCACTCTCCTCTGCTTACTTGGAGTCAGTTGGATTGGGCCATCAGGTGCTTTTTTTAACCTTTTGACCCCTCTGGCTGCTGCTTACCTGAGTATGCGGTTTGGGTTGCGATCCGGTGTTGTTGTTGTCGTTGTCACCAGTGCTTTATTGCAGCAGTTAGCAACAACCTATACCTTGGCTGCTTATTTAGGTATTTTTGGCATTGGTTCCTTGCTACTACCACTATTCTTAAGGCAGCGTTTACCTTGGGATCGTGCGGTTTTATATGCGACTGTGGGCTCAGCACTGGCAACAGCATTAATGATTCTGTTTGCTGTCGTTGCGAGCGGAATCAATATACAAACCCTGATTGACCAGATGGTTCAGGCTGAAGTTGATCAGGCAATGCAGATTTATCGCGATACTGGCTTCAGTGAATCTCAATTGCAGAGTATGCAGCAAGTTGTTGATGGTCTGGCTGAATTTATCGGCCATAGTTTTTATGGACTCTATCTGGCTTCTTTGCTGTCAATACAGGCATTCTGCTTATTATTTTTACAGCGGCTTAAAGGGAGTCAGTACCAAATTGTCGGAATGCCATTTGCCCGCTGGCGGTTGCCTTCAGGGTTAATCTGGTTGTTAATTGCGGCAGGTTTTCTCTTACTTCTGCCGGTTGAAGCTGTTTCGTTAACAGGGCGAAACTTGTTGGTGGTTTTGCTGCCCCTCTATTTTTTACAGGGGATGGCTGTCGTCAACAGTTTTCTGCAGAAAAAGCCGTATCCACCACTGGTTAAAGGTTTGATCTATCTGCTTTTGCTGATACTCAACCCTTTACCAATAATTATTACCTGCGCCGGTGTCTTTGATCTGTGGATTGATTTTCGCCGACCCAGGAAAAAGAAAATATAAACTCGATCCAATACGGAGGAGAGACATGAATACCAGTATTATTTTAAAAGAAAATATCGATGGTCTGGGGATCATTGGTGACGTGGTGTCCGTTAAAGCTGGTTATGCCAGAAATTACTTAATTCCTAAGGGCCTGGCAAACACAGCTAATGAACGTAATGTTAAGGAACTTGACCATCAGAAACGTCAGTTGTCGCGTAAGCTAGAAAAAGTGACGAAAGATGCTGAAGGAGTCAAGGCACGGATTGAAAAGGTCACCTGTGCATTTACTCAACGTGCCAGCGATGAGGGTAAACTGTTTGGTTCTGTTACCTCCATGGATCTGGAAGCTAAGCTTCAAGAGGCAGGCGTTGAAATTGATCGTAAGAAGATTAAACTCAGTGAGGCACTCAAGTCTCTCGGTGAACATATTGTTCCGGTTAAGTTGGATGCCGGAGTTGTTGCTGATCTGAAAGTGATTATTACAGCTGAAGAAGAAGCATAGTTCAACAATATTTAATTCGTTTGATAAAACAAAAAGGGCGGTAGATCTAAGATCTACCGCCCTTTTTGTTTTAAAATTGGTGAAAAACCGATAATCATGAATCTTTATTACTTAAAAATCATTTATCTCTTGAGTCCATATAATTTCTGATATATTATTGATTGATAATTTCTAATCTTGGTGGTGGTTATGCAAAATATGAAATTCCGATGGTTGTTCGTTCTGCTATTTCTTCTTGTCGCCTGCGATATGGAGAAGTATCCAGAAGCCGAAAACAGTCATTTTCCAGAAGTCCTGATTTATAGCGGGATGACCATGATTCAACCACTGCAGGAGCTCAGTGCGCTGATCGAACAGTCAGAAAATTGCCACATCAAAATTACTTATGGTGGTTCTGGCCATCTTCTGAAATCAGTTGAAGTTAATCAAATTGGGGACCTTTTTTTCCCGGGTGATAAATCATATATCGATGCATTACAGGAAAAAGGGATTATTACTGAGTCAATTCCGGTCGGATACAATCAAGCTGGCTTCTATGTACAGCCGGGAAATCCTCAACAGATATCTTCTGATCTTAATAATCTACAGAACAAACAGCTGCGTGTTGTCATCGGCAGTAGTAACGCAGGTTCAATAGGGCGTGAAAGCGAGAGAATTCTTCGTCAAGCTGGTATTTATCAAGAAGTCATTAACAACAGCCTCTACTTGACAACTGATTCCAAGGGACTTGCAGAAGCAATCAGAAGTAGAGATGCTGATCTTGTTTTGAACTGGAAAGCTGTAAATTTTTTACCTGAGAATCTTAACAAGATGGTTTTTATCGATCTTCCTGCTGCATACGTTAAAAAACAACCTTTGGGGATGGGGTTACTGATCTACAGTCAGCATCCAGAAATTGCCAGAAAAATTATGCAACTGGCGGCTTCAGCGACTGGGCAGGATATTTTTCGTAAATATGGACTTCAGGATTAAATCTCAATGTTAAAAGCTTTTCATAAAAATATTATTGCTCAGATTGTCTTGCTGCTCTGCCTCTTTATGTTCAGTATTGTTGCTCTGCATATTGGCCAAGGGCTAATGCAAAAGCGCCAGAGTTACCTGCATATGTTACTGGAAAACGAGCAAGTCAAAATGGAGCTTTCCCATATTTTGCAGAAAAAAATTCTGGCAATGAATGTGAAGCTCGGTGATATGTCGACCACAACATCCATTACTGAGTTGAGACGCACGAAGACATTTCTTTCGGTATTGCAAGCCGAACTTATGGAAATATTAGTTGTTATTGATCACGGTGGCACGATGCAGATCAATAACCTGGTTAATTTTGGTTTTGAGGAGGCTTCTTCCCGGGACCTGGAGTATGAAAAACTTGGAAAACAGAAAATAAATATTGAAATTCTTGAACTGAAGGCCAAACTGGTAGAATTTAATCAAATTATCGAAGAGTTTCAACCGCTTGTCGAACAGAAAATATACATATTGGAAGGAAGGGATCTGATCCAGATTGCCGGTGCCATTCGACGGGTTGATAATTTCTATAAAGGTATCGAGCCATTTTTTAAGCGGATGCTGGGTAATTCACATTTTCTCCATTCACAGAGTCTTCAAGAGATGAAACGAATCCGAAAAATCAATGCCCAGTTTAGTCACACGTATCAACGAATCGATTACACGTCAACGGCCGTTATGCTTGGGTTCATTTTGCTGATGGGGTTGTTGGTTCTGAAATCCAGTAGGAAAATTCTGCTTGAACGGCAGCAGTTTTATCAGCAACTTCTGGAAACTAATGAAAATCTAGAAGCTACTATTCAAAAACGGACTTCAGCTCTTAAGAATGAGGTCGTTGAACGGAAAACTGCTGAAATTAAGCTTAAGGAGCAGGCGGGCTTCTTACGCAAAGTGATTGATTCTCTTGCACATCCATTCTACGTCATTGATGTCAAAACTCTTGATATTGTGATGGCCAACTCGGCTGCTTTGATGGATCGTAAAATAACGGATGTGACTTGTCATGCGTTATCGTGTCAACGCAATTCACCCTGCTCTGGCCGCAGTTGTCCTGTACAACAGGTTGTGGATTCGAAAATTCCTATCTGCCTTGAACGTCAACACTTTAACGCACAGGGATTAGAAACTATAGTAGAGGTGCATAGCCACCCCATTTTTGATGGTGATGGGAATCTGGTGCAGATAATCGAGTATCTGCTGGATATTACTGCTAAAAAAGTTGCAGAGAACTCCTTAAAGCTGGCAAATCAGGAACTGGAAAGTAAGATCAAAGGTAGAACTGCGGCACTTGAAGAACAAATTTCACAGCGTAAAGAAGCGCAGTTGAGGCTGATCAAAAGTGAAAGATACTATCGCAGATTAATCGAGAA
>JASFYS010000124.1:0-7312 GCA_045047095.1 Desulfuromusa sp.
ACACCAACAACCCCTGCCAGACCAATCCCGCCTAGCTTAACGATGGCAAGATCAAAATTCATCCCGCCGATACCGAAGACCAGAATGATGGCAACGATAGCAAGATTGCGAGGTTGCATCAGATCAGTTCCAGCCCTAACCAGAGTATTGATGCCAATAACAGCAATTGCACCAAATAACAGCACCATGATTCCGCCCATAATTGGAACTGGGATTGAGTTCAAAAAACCGCCAAGTTTGCCGATAAAAGCAAGCAGGATTGCGGTGATAGCTGCCCAAGTCATGATCGCAGGATTAAAGGATTTAGTTAGCGCCACGGCACCGGAAACTTCAGAATAAGTCGTATTTGGGGGACCACCAAGGAAGGCGGCAAAGCTGGTTGCAATTCCGTCGCCCAGGAGGGTGTTTTCAATGCCGGGGTCTTCCACGTAGTCTTTTCCCGAAATGCCACCAATTGCCAGAATATCACCAAAATGCTCGATAGCTGGTGCAATAGCGACCGGAACGATAAACAGAATTGCTTCCAGATTCCAAGTGGGGAAAGTAAAGTCTGGCATCGCAAACCAGGGAGCAGTAGCAACCTTTTGCATTGAAATTAAGGCCGGACCCGTCCAGTTTTGCAGTGTACCCGGATCAAAAGCTGCCTGAGTGGCCGCCGTGAAACCGGTGCCATCAAGAATCAGGGAGGCGACATAGCCAGCAACGATTCCGCTCAAGATCGGAATTAATTTAAATAGACCACGACCGAGGAGGGAAACCAGAATAGTGACGGCCAATGCAACTCCGGCAATAATAAAAGCAGTTGTTTCTGGTACCAACCAGGCGGAACCATCACCGGTTCTCCCCGATGCCATATGGATAGCCACCGGCGCCAATACCAGTCCAATGACCATAATCACGGGCCCTGTAACAATCGGGGGTAAAATTTTGTGGAGAATTCCTGATCCAAAAATCCGTACAATAAGACTTAGAACCGCATAAAGGAGGCCGGCAGCAACCAATCCACACATGGTTCCAGCAACCCCCCATTGACCCACACCGTAAATAATCGGAGCGATAAAAGCGAAACTAGACGCCAGAAAGACCGGCACTCGCCCTCGGGTGATCAGTTGGAAAATCAGGGTTCCGGCACCGGCGGTAAACAATGCAACATTGGCGTTAAGTCCCGTGAGTAGCGGAACCAACACCAGGGCACCGAAAGCAACAAAGAGCATCTGGGCACCGAGCAGACAGTCCTTCAGGCGAAAATTATAATCTGTGGGGGACGGGGGCTGATTCATGATTTTGCGTCCTTTTTAGGTTTGGGGTGATTGATTCGTTGTGTATTTGATCTTGTCTTCTGGTCGCCAAGACACCAAGAAAACCTTTTTAACTGAGAGACGCTGAGATCGCAGAGAAAACCCTGATGATTTTTTTGGGTTAAAATCATAAAAAAGATTGTTGTTTTCTCTGCGCCTCTCCGTTAAAAGATTATGGTTTTTTTGTATCTATGTATCATTTGGTACCAAATATTTTATCTCCCGCGTCACCAAGACCGGGGAGGATATAGCCGTTTTCGTTCAGTTTTTCATCAATCGAAGCGACATAGATATCAACATCGGGATGTTCTTTTTCGACCCGGGCAATCCCTTCCGGGACTGCCACCAGAAAAAGCCCCCGGATACTGGTACAGCCAGCTTTTTTCAACATGTTGATACAGGCTACCAGCGAACCTCCGGTTGCGAGCATCGGATCAAGGATCAGGGCAGTACGATTATCTATATTGCTGGTAAATTTTTCATAGTAGGTCACCGGCTCCAGAGTCTCTTCGTTGCGGTAGAGTCCGACAACGCTGACGCGGGCGCTGGGGATCAGGTCGAGAACCCCATCCATCATCCCCAATCCGGCACGAAGAATTGGGACAACCGTGATTTTTTTCCCTTTGATCTTCTCAACCTGAACCGGACCATCCCAGCCGGTAATTGTCTCTGGCTCGGTTTCAAGATCCTTGGTGGCTTCATAGGTGAGCAACCGGGCGATTTCAGAGGCGAGTTCACGAAAATCTTTGGTGCTGATATCGTGTTGACGTATCAAACCCAGCTTATGTTTGACCAGGGGGTGATTAACTTCAAAGACGGCCATGATTTTCTCCTTGGAAAGTGAATTTCAGTCGATTTAACAGCGCAGCATAAAAGTATCGATTCGGTTGGTCAAGGACTTAGCGGATGATATTGTGTTAGTCTTGAATAATGTTTTTTAAGTAGCCGAAAAAAACGCACTTTCTTCTTTTCTTGAAGTTGCGTTATAGTGCCCGGCTTGTCGAAATATTGAGATAGTTGTCTTTTAGTGGATGAAATTTTTATTTAATGAGTTCGATTTCTCTTAAACATTATATCGAATATTTTTCCCTGCGGGTTGTCGCAGCTATTATCAGATTGTTGCCACGCAAGACAGCACTTAATTTAGGCCGTACACTAGGGCGTTGGGCAATCAAGTTTTTGCCAAAACGCTATCGGCTGGCAAAAGAAAACATGTCCATGGCGCTGCCGGAGTTGAGTGCGGAGGAGATCGAAAATAACGTACAGAAAAATTTTGAACATATCGGGATCAGTGGTGTGGAGATGCTACGGCTGGATATGCTCAAAGTTGGTAGTGATGATATTCACCGTTATTTCGACCTTGAAAACACACATTTTTTGCGCGAAGCATTAGCCTTGAATAAAGGAGTTCTTCTCCTGACTGGCCACTTGGGGTTTTGGGAAGCTGGACACTTTGTTATGGCCGAACTGGGTATCCCGTGTTCTGCCGTAGCAAAACCACTGAAAAATCCTTTGACCGATCGATATTTTGAAGAGATCCGTACATTTTTTGGGACAGAAATTCTCAATAGTCGGAAAGGGGCTAGGAGGATTTTGAAATCGTTACGGGAAAACCGTGCAGTTGTCGTTCTGCTTGATCAACACATCTCTCCTCCAGGATCAGAGCCCACTGATTTCTTCGGTCGCAAGGCTTATACAACGACTTCTATTGCCAATATTGCGATGAAATATCAGGTTCCAATTGTCCCCGTATTTTTTCTTCGGCAAGCGGATGGTCGCTACAAAGTATGGGCAGAAGCAATGCTGAGGTTATCCGATGATGGTGAAGAGGCTGCCATTGCAAAAAATACCCAATTGTTAACCGATATCATTGAAACAGCGATTCGTCATGATGTGACCCAGTGGTTCTGGATGCACAAACGCTGGCGGGTGCCGCCTGATAAGGTAAAGGAAAAAGAATAATGAGCAAGGAACTACAGCGAGAAATAGCCAAACGTCGGACCTTCGGCATTATCAGTCACCCCGATGCCGGTAAAACCACCCTGACGGAGAAGTTATTGTTGTTTGGCGGGGCGATCCAGATGGCCGGGACGGTCAAGGCGCGTAAATCAAATCGCCATGCCACCAGTGACTGGATGAGTATTGAGAAAGAACGGGGGATTTCTGTCTCTTCATCGGTGATGAAATTTAATTACCGTGATTATGAAATTAATCTTCTTGATACCCCTGGACACCAGGATTTTTCTGAGGATACTTACCGGGTTTTGACCGCAGTTGACAGTGCCCTGATGGTGATCGACAGTGCCAAGGGTGTAGAACCGCAGACCGAAAAGTTGATGGAGGTTTGCCGGATGCGGAACACTCCGGTGCTGACGTTTATCAATAAGCTTGACCGCGAAGGCCTGGATCCTCTTGATATCCTTGCTGATATTGAGGATAAGTTACAGATCGAATGTACTCCGCTCTCCTGGCCAATTGGAATGGGGAAACGCTTTCGGGGGGTTTACAATCTTTATCGCAAAGAATTGAATCTGTTTCGACCAGGCGCCGATGTTCGCAGTACCAAAACGGTTAAAATTGCTGATCTTAACGACCCGCAACTGGATGAACTGCTTGGAAGTCAGGCAGATGAGCTACGTAGCGATATTGAACTGTTGGAGGGAGCGGCCAATCCATTCAGCCTCAAGGATTATCTGCTTGCCAGCCAGACACCGGTTTTTTTTGGCAGTGCCATTAATAATTTTGGGGTGCAGGAGATGCTGGATGCTTTTGTCGAGCTGGCTCCCGCTCCAGGATTGCAGGAAACAGTGGAACGGGTTGTGGCGCCGGACGAAGAACAATTTTCCGGGTTTGTGTTTAAAATTCAGGCCAATATGGATCCCGCTCACCGTGACCGGATTGCCTTCTTGCGGATCTGTTCGGGTAAATTTATCCGGGGAATGAAGGTTAAACATCACCGCCTTGGCAAAGAGGTTGTGCTGTCGAATGCCACTATCTTTATGGCTCAGGATCGTGCCCATGTTGAAGAGGCTTATCCTGGTGACATTATTGGGCTGCATAATCATGGAACCATCAAAATTGGCGATACTTTTACCACTGGAGAAGTGCTTAAATTTATCGGAATTCCCAGTTTTGCACCGGAACATTTCCGCCGGGTTCGTTTAAAAGACCCGTTGAAATCGAAACAGTTACTGAAGGGCTTGACCCAACTGTCGGAGGAGGGAGCGGTGCAGGTATTCAAACCGGTTACCGGAGCAGAATTCATCCTCGGGGCGGTTGGAGTGTTGCAGTTTGATGTGACAATGGAGCGACTGAAATCGGAATACAATGTCAATGCAGTTTACGAGGGGGTGGATTACACCACCGCACGATGGGTTGAATGTGATGATCGAAAATTGTTTGAAAAATTCCAGAAAAAGGAACAAGGGCGCCTGGCACATGATGCTGAGGGGCATTTGACTTATCTTGCGGCCAGTGAATGGCGTTTGGGACATACGATGGAGGAATGGGACGGGGTACAGTTTTTGAAATCACGTGAGCATAGCTGATAACTGGTTAATGCAAAGTAGCTTTAAAGCGAAGGGTCGCAATGCGGCCCTTTTTTTGTTGTTTGTTCACATCCCTTCTGTTATATTTAATTTCCCTAATTATTAAGCTATCATTTTAGTTGGAATTCTACAGTGAAAAGAATCTCTTATTCCTATTTCTGGTTGTTCTTAGTCTGCCTTAGCTTCTTGGTCGGGTCGGGATCAGCTTTGGCTGAAGAGCGCTTTAGGGTGCTGGTAGTTTGCAGTTATGAACAAGATTATCTTTGGGAAGCTGAAATCCGTGAAGAGGTAGAAAAGGTTCTCAGCCCATACGCTGATCTTACTTTTTTCTATATGAACACCAAAGTAGCCTTGCCAGGGGGTTTAAAAAAAGCTGCTGAAGCTTTTTCTCTCTATCAGAGCATGCAGCCTAATGGCGTTATTGCCGTTGATGATAATGCTCAATCCATGTTTGTGGTTCCTTATCTAAAAAATCGTGTTTTAACGCCGGTTATTTTTTGTGGTGTGAATGCCGACCCGGACGTTTATGGTTATCCGGCTGAAAATGTTTCAGGTGTCCTGGAGCGTTATCATTTTGAAGAAGCCCTCTCTTTAAACCGGCAGATTGCTGGTAAAACCGCAACATTTGCTGTCATGGTCAATGAGAGTCCTCTCGCTGATTTGATGGCGACAGAGCTTGAAAAGGAGAAGAGTCAACTATCCGCGAAAATGGTTGCTCTGTTCCGCCCGAAAACTTTATCCCAGGCGGTCAATATGGCTCAGAATATTCGGGAAAAGGTTGATCTGCTTATGCTCCTAACCCTCAAAGGACTGGTAGATAACAATGGAAAACCGGTCAACGATGCCAGAGCTATTTCGGCAGTTGTGAAAACTTTCAATAAACCAACAACTGCAACAGCTGCCTTTGTTGTGAAATATGGTGCGCTCAGTGGCGTTCTAACCACTGGTCAGGAACAGGGTCATATGGCTGCCATGATGCTGTTGCGTGCAATACGCGGGGTTCCCGTGGATCAGTTGCCGGTGACCCGTAACTATCGTGGTAAAAGAATGATCAATGTATCAACAATGAAACGCTTGGGTATTGTTCCTGAACCTCTGGCATTAAGGGGAGCAAAACTGGTGCGCTCGGATTGAGAATTTATCTCCTGTACCTTATTTGTCAATGTGATCTGAATGGCTTATAAAATTAATCAACCAAGATCAATCAAAATGAGATTGCAGCGGTTTTCCCTGATTTCAATCGTTATTTTTGTGTTGATTGCTCTAGTCCTTTATTTTGCTTCCATGAAGGTACAGAAAAATATTGATCGAATTGTTGAAGAAAGTTTGCAGCAAACCATAAAAAATTCGCGCAATAGTCGTGATTTTGGGCTGTTGCATACTCGGTTAAGTGTTTTTCAAAATACTTTTTATGCTGATAGCAAGCTGCTTGAAACTGAAGGTGAGGCTCTTCAGGGGAAGCTTGGTGTGCTCCAGGTTGACGTTTCTGATTCTCATTTAAAGGATCTTTTAGGCCAGTTGCAAAGACAGTTTTTTGTCTACCTTGAACAATGTGAATGGATTAATTATCTTCTGCTCTGGCGTTCCGGGCAGGATAAAGATATTAACGAACTGTTGCTATTCCTTCAGGAAATCTTTGCTGAAAAAACCGTTGAAATTACACTAGGCGGAGGCGATGTTGATTATCTCGAACAGTTGGTTCTGTTAACTTCCGGTTATCGGGAAAGTATCCTCGAAATTGCGAAACTGAACGCGGAAGAGAACCGTTCACTCTTACTTTCTGCCCCCATTGATGCTCCTTTCCCTCTCGAGGCTGAATTGCGCAGTCTGGCGTTGCGTCTGCGTACTCTGACAGCTTCAGAACCACCTATTGATCGTTTAGGTCGACATCTGGTCAGTCGGCTGGCCCACTATCAATTTCTGATGCGACAGTATCAGCAGGAGATGGTCCGGCTTGGTGAGCAGAACCAGCAATTGGAACAATTGACAGCGCAAATTTTTTCTGTCATGGAACAGCTGGATAATCAGACAGCTGCAGCTGCTATCAAAGCCAGAGCCGAAATAAAAAAATCCAGCAACATAGCTGTTGTTATGGCTATAGGACTTTTAGGTTTTCTAGCGGGAGTATTTTGGCTTTCCCAACGAAATTTATTCAGAAAACATATTCAAGCACCTATGGATCTAATCAACACGCGGCTTGAACAATTCCAGCAGGGTGATCATTCCTCACCAATGAGTTTGGGGCGTAATGATGAATGGGAAGAGATAGAGAAAATTTTTAATAAAATGCTCTTCAATCTGGAAGAGAGTGTTTCTGCTCTGCATGACTCTGAGAAACGTTATCGGGATATTTTTAACAATGCAACCGATGGTATTTTTCAGGCAGATGTTTCTGGATGTCTTTTCAACGTTAATCCGGCGTTAGCAGAAATGTTTGGCTACAATTCTGCCGATGAATCAGAGTTG
>JASFYS010000125.1:0-30538 GCA_045047095.1 Desulfuromusa sp.
AGATTTGTTTACGATCTGCTGGGTGATGTTTACTGGCAATGGGGGGTGGTGGTTCTGATTATCGGCAGTCTCTCCGCGATCCTCGGAGTTCTCTATGCCCTGATGCAGCATGATCTCAAGCGTTTGCTAGCCTATCACAGTGTTGAAAATATCGGCATTATCTACATGGGGCTTGGTCTCTCGATGATCTTCTACGGCAGCGGTCATCCACAACTTGCTGCCCTGGGTTTGATTGCTGCTCTCTATCACTGTCTTAATCATGCGCTGTTCAAAAGTCTTCTTTTCCTGGGTGCCGGGGCCATTCTCCAACAGAGCCACGAGCATGATCTGGAAAAAATGGGGGGCTTGATCAAAAAAATGCCGGTTACTGCGGTGTGTTTTTTGATTGGCTGTATCAGTATTTCAGCCCTGCCCCCTTTCAATGGTTTTGTTTCGGAATGGCTCACCTTTCAGACCGCACTCCAGGGAACCGTTCTCAGTAACCATATCCTGACTGCAGTTATCCCTATTTCTGCAGCAATCCTGGCATTAACCGGGGCTTTGGCGGCAGCCTGTTTTGTTAAAGTTTACGGGATCTGTTTTCTCGGGGTGCCACGAAGCCAAAAGACCGCTCAGGCAACTGAAGCAGCCTTCGGACTTCAGTTGGGTCAAATCATTCTGGCAACTCTCTGTCTGGTGTTTGGTGTTTTTCCAACTTGGACGGTTTCTCAGCTGGATACTATCGCACAGCAATTATTGCCAGCCGGTATGCCTGTCGCAACCTCACACGGGTGGCTCTGGTTGACCCCGGTTTCTATGGATGTTGCCTCTTATGGTGCCCCGATGGTTTTCATCGCAATCGGGGGGGCCTGGTTACTTATCTGGCTGTGGCTCCACCCACGCCGTAAAAATACCATGATCCGCATTGCTCCAACTTGGGACTGCGGGTTTGGTTCGTTGAATGCACGGATGCAATATACAGCAGCTTCTTTCACTATGCCGATTCGACGAATTTTTCGGCCGGTCTGGTCCGTATCAGAAAGTTATAAAAAACCGGATCAGGAAGATCCCGGGGGGAAATATCAACTCACCGTTGGTGACTGGGTCTGGCTCAAGATCTACCAACCAATTGGCCGGCTGCTGTTGGCAACCGCACGCCGGGCCGCATTGATTCAAGGCGGAAATATCCGTGTTTATCTGGTTTACTCCTTTTTTACTCTGCTTTTCTTGCTCTGGGTGGTGTCGTTATGAATGGTTGGATGTTGGTTCTGGTTCAAACCATTTTATTTCTTTTCTGTGCCCCATTGTTAACCGGCTGGGTTAAATGGGTAAAATGTAAACTACAATCCCGGCGTGGGGCACCCCCCTGGCAACCGTATCGTGATCTGTTGAGACTGTTCCGCAAAGAGGTGGTGTTGTCAGAATCAGCCAGTCCCATTTTTCGGGTTGCCCCCTATATCGTTTTCAGCGTAACGGCTCTGGCTGGATCTGTCGTGCCAATGTTTGCAGTTGGACTTCCTTCAGCTGCTATCGCAGATGTTATTGTCCTGATCGGGTTCTTTGCTTTGGGGCGGTTCTTTCTTGCTCTGGCCGGAATGGATGTTGGTACCGCCTTTGGCGGGATGGGTTCCTCCCGTGAGATGACAATTTCTTCGTTGGCAGAGCCCGCTATGTTGATGGGTATTTTTACCATCGCCATGACGGTTCACAGTACCAACCTGGCAAGCATGACCCGCTATCTGCTGGAACAACCGATTCAGCTCTATCCTTCCTTTGTCTTTGCCGCCATGGGAATGCTGCTGGTTGCCGTGGCAGAAACCGGAAGGATCCCTATCGATAATCCGGCCACCCACCTTGAACTGACCATGGTTCATGAAGCGATGATCCTTGAATACACTGGTCGCCATCTGGCTTTGATGGAGTGGGGAGCGATGCTCAAGCTGATGATTTATAGCATTTTGCTGGCGAACCTTTTTCTCCCCTGGGGAATCGCTGACAATTTTTTCACCCTGCCACTATTAATCGGTTTTGCCAGCATTACGATTAAACTTTTTCTGTTAGGAACCGCCTTGGCTATCATGGAAACAGGGATTGCAAAAATGCGTTTTTTCCGTGCTCCCCAGTATCTTGGCCTGGCTTTTATTCTCTGCCTTCTTGGTATGTTGAGTCACGTTATTCTGGAGATCAACTGAAATGAACTATGCCCAACTTTCCCTGATAGAACAATTGATTCTGACCCTGTCGGCCATGGTTCTGTTGACCTCGTTTCTGCTGCTGGCGCAAACCCGGATTGTCAGCCTGATCAACACCTTTGCTGCACAGGGGTTTTTACTGTTTTTAGGAACCTGTCTGATAGCCCAGAGTTCCGGGAGATATCATCTCTATATCTCTGCCGGTATAACTTTGGCTCTCAAGGTCTTTTTCATTCCCTGGCAATTGCGCCGGTTGGTCAAGCGGCTGGATATCCGGCGTGATGTCGAAAATGTTGGCGGCCCTTCGATGATTATGATTGCCGGAGGAGCGCTGGTTCTGTTCAGTTACTATGTCGCCTTGCCAATCCGTGAGCTTTCAACTCTGGCAACCCGAAATACCATTGCAATCTCGCTGGCCATTATCCTGCTGGGGATGTTGATGATGATTACCCGCCGCAAAGCCGTTGCTCAAGTGGTTGGCTTTATGTCGATGGAAAATGGACTATTCTTTGCTGCAGTGGTCTCAACCTACGGGATGCCGATGGTGGTTGAGCTGGGAGTGGCATTCGATGTTCTGGTGGCGGCTATCCTTTTCGGGATCTTTTTCTTCCAGATTCGGGCTGGGATCGGCTCCCTTGATGTCGATCATCTGAACCGCTTACATGAGGTGGATCGATGATTGCTCTCTATGCAACCCTGCTGATTCCTTTGGTGGCAATGTTCGTCTTTGGGGTTATTGGTCATTGGAAACACGCCGGAACCCTGAATATGTTGGTTTGTGCGGTTACTTTTGCAACCTCACTGCAACTGGCAATCGATATATTTACCAACGGCGCGATGATGTCTCCGGGGAAGATGTTTTATATTGATCCCTTCAATGTCTATCTGATTCTGGTCAACTCTCTGGTTGGTTTAACCACCTCTATTTTCAGTCGTCCCTACATGGCGCATGAATTGGAGATCGGGCGGGTAGATGATGGTCGTATGCGCCTTTATCATGCCATGTTTCAGGGTTTTTTACTCACCATGCTGGTGGCACTATCAACCAACAATCTGGGAATTCTCTGGGTTGCGGTTGAGGGGGCAACTCTGGCAACAGTTCTGCTGGTCTCTCTTTATCGAACCCCGGAAGCCATTGAAGCCGGGTGGAAATACTTTATCCTCTGTGGTGTCGGTATTGCCCAGGCATTGTTTGGTACGGTCCTGATTTACTTTGCGGCAGAGAAGGTTCTTCCCGGCGAGGAGGGTTCACTCCTCTGGAGCGTCCTGCGGGAACATTCGGATCAACTTGAACCGACCGTCCTGATGTTGGCGTTTGTTTTTTTATTGGTGGGCTATGGGACAAAAATCGGTCTGGTCCCGTTACACAACTGGCTCCCCGATGCTCACTCAGAAGGACCGACGCCGATGTCGGCAATCCTGTCAGGGTTACTGCTGAATATTGCTCTCTATGCCGTGGTTCGTTATAAAATGTTGATTGAACCGGCTCTGCACAACCATCTTCCCAGCTACATCATGATGGGTTTCGGCATGCTCTCTTTCAGTGTTGCCGGGATTCTTCTCCATCGACAGCGGGACATTAAACGGATGTTCTCCTATTCCTCCATCGAACACATGGGGTTGATGACATTTGCTTTTGGTCTGGGTGGCCCCCTGGCAACGTTTGGGGCGCTGCTGCACATGATTGTCCACTCCCTGACCAAATCGGCGATATTTATTACTGTCGGTCATGCTGCCCATATTGCCGGGACGCAGAAGATCAGTGAAATTCGGGGACTGATTAAAACCCAACCGGCTGTCGGCTGGACATTTTTGCTGGGAACCGTTGCGATTGCCGGCTTTCCCCCTTTTGGGGTTTTTACCAGCGAGTTTTTGCTTTTCACCGCAACCATAAAAAGTATGCCCTGGCTGGTGATGCCACTTCTTATCGGCCTGGCAGTCGCTTTTGCCGGGCTATTTCGCCATGTTCAACCGATGGTTTTTGGTGAACCCCCGGAAGGTCAGCTTCCGGTTAAAGCCAATATGTTGCCAATCATATTTCATCTGTTTCTGGTGTTGTGGCTGGGAATTTCCATTCCCGATATTCTTGCCAACTGGCTTAACCAAGCAACGATTATGGTGGTTGGAAAGGGATTGTTATGAAGCAGGAAGTACGGGGTCATGTTGCCGACTTTGCCGACCAGCTCAGCGCGGTCGGGATCCGGGTTCAGGAGGATAAACCGCTGGCCGGGATCACAACTCAACTGCAATTAAAAGCCAAAGACTGGGGTTTCGCCACGCAAATTGCGGCGCGGCAGAAACTCCGCTGGTCAGCCATCTGGGGCGATCATCAGCCCCCGAATATTATCATCAGATCGCTGTTTTTTGGTGCAGATGGCCATCTGTTATTAGAGACAGAAGTGACGGAAGAATCACCAGAGCTATCCTCCCAGACTAAATTTTTCATTGCGGCAAATCGTCCCGAGCGGTATCTGCATGATATGTTTGGGGTGCGGTTTCTGGACAGTGCTGATCAGCGTCGCTGGGTACGTCACCAGGCGTGGGGAGAATCAGACTTCCCGCTACTGCAGAGCTTTCCGGTTTCCGGAAAGCCGCTGGAAAATACCGCCCCGGATAAGGATTATCCTTTCACTCCCGTTGCGGGCGAAGGGGTTTATGAAATCCCGGTTGGCCCGGTGCATGCCGGGATTATTGAGCCCGGCCATTTCCGCTTTCAGGCCATGGGTGAAGATATTTTACGCCTGGAAGAACGCCTTGGTTATGTCCACAAGGGGATCGAAAAAATTGCGGTTGGTCGTGATCTTGACGGCCTGATCCGCTTAGCCGGTCGGGTTTCTGGAGACAGTACCGTTGCTCATAGCTGGGCAGCATGTCAGGCGGTTGAGCGAGCTTTAGGAATAGAGCCGCCGCAGCGCGCATTGTTTATCCGCGCCATCCTTGCGGAACGGGAGAGAATTGCCAATCATCTGGGGGATATCGGTGCCATCTGTAACGACGTCGGGTTTGCTTTTGCCCAGTATCAGTTCTCGCGGTTACGTGAACTCTGGCAACGGCAGAACCAGACCACTTTCGGTCATCGCCTGCTGATGGATATATTGACCCTCGGTGGGGTGACAGTTGATCTCAGTAGTACTGAAGCCGCCGCTATGGCGCAGGAAATCAACCAGCTTAGCACCGAAATTGAAGAGTTGCTGCCGCTGTTACTTGAGTATCCCAGTTTACAGGATCGTTTGCGTGACTATGCTATTTTCAGTCCAGAGGATGCGCAGCGCCTTGGCGCGGTTGGTTATGTTGGCCGGGCCAGTGGTCTTGAAGATGATCTGCGCCGCGATGCCCCCTATCCCCCTTATCAGCAATTGCAGGTTAAAGTTCCGGTTTTCGATGTTGGAGACATTACCAAGCGATTGAGAGTTCGGGGAGAGGAGATCCTCATCTCCCTTGGTTTACTGAAAACCTTGCTTAAACAACTTCCCGATGGCTCTTTAACCACAGAAATCAAGTTACCTCAACATGAAGTTGCAGGGATCGGACTTGTTGAAGGATGGCGGGGAGAGACGTTAGCTTATGTCCGGTTTGACTCGGCTGGAAAGGTGTTGCGTTATTTCCCCCGCGATCCCAGCTGGTTAACCTGGCAGGCATTGGAGATGATGCTGGATGGTGTGATTGTCCCTGATTTTCCCGTCTGTAATAAATCGGTGAACGGTTCCTACTCGGGACATGATCTATAGGTTAGCGAAGAAGGTCTTTTATGTTGCGTATTTACAATAAAATCCGCCGTACCGGGTGTGTAACCGAATCATTGGATTTAACCGATGATTCGGTTGTGGAGCTTGGTGCCGCCTGTCAAAAAGAAATCGCTGCCCGCTTCCACGGCTCTCTCGCCATCCGGATGGTTGATGCCGGGTCGTGTAATGGTTGTGAGTTGGAGATGCACGCCGTCAATAACAGCTTTTACGATATTGAGCGGTTTGGGATCCATTTTGTCGCTTCACCCCGCCATGCAGATCTGCTGCTGGTTACCGGGGTCGTTTCCCGCCATATGCAAGAAGCACTAAAACGGACCTATGCTGCAATGCCAGCGCCCAAGCTGGTGGTTGCTATGGGGGATTGTGCCGGGCATGGTGGGGAATTTGGCATTTCTTATGCCAGTTGTGGCCCGGTCTCCAATGTGATTCCCGTTGATGCCGTTATCCCCGGGTGTCCCCCCACGCCATCAGCATTGATGCAGGGGCTGCTGCAATTATTGCAACGGGTATAAATAACTCTCCGAGAGTTGCCAATAATCTAAATATATTCATGACTTTATCACCCTATCAACGGCACAATGGCTGCCAGATTGAGTTCCAGAGTGATCTCACTCCCAATCTCAGGCGGGGGTGGGTCGATGGGGAGACTGAAGCTGAGAGTGAGTTCGCCAATTTTGATATTAATCTGAAACATTTGTCCCTGAAAAATCCGTTTTGTAATAATCCCTTGAATCGAAGCCAGGGTATTTATGCTGATATTTGTGATAATTCTGGCTGCTTCCGGTCGAATCAGCAACGTTTTGATGTCTGAATGGGGAAGGATATCGGCTATCTTCAAGATCTCTGGGGGGATTGCAAGGGAGTTACTGGTGAGGTCAATAATATTCTGAAAACCAAGAAATCGTGCCACCGCAGCATTGACCGGTTGACGGTAGAGTTGTTCAGGGGGGGCGAGTTGCTCCATCCTACCGTGATGCAGAATAGCGATCTGGTCGGCAACGGTAAAAGCTTCCGACTGATCGTGGGTGACAAAAACGGCGGTGACCCTCTGAGATTTGAGAATTGTGCGAATTTCGACGGCAAGATGATCCCGCAGGGTTCGGTCGAGGGAGCCAAGGGGTTCATCGAGCAGGAGTAACTGTGGTTGGGGGGCAAGACTGCGCGCCAGGGCGACCCGTTGCCGCTCACCACCCGAGAGGGTTTCGAGGCGGCGTTGCCCGAAGCTCTGTAACCCGACCAATGCGAGCATCTCTGTTGCTCGCTGTAACTGCTTTTTTTGTGGCCATTTTTGCATATCAAGGCCAAAACAGATATTTTCTGTAATATTTTTATGGGGAAACAGAGCGTAATCCTGAAACATCATTCCAAAATTACGTCTGTGTGGTGCAACGTTGGCCATCTCTTTTCCCGCGAAGAAAACCTCTCCTTCATCGGGAGGTTCCAGTCCGCTCAATATCCTTAATAGAGTTGTTTTTCCCGAACCCGATGGTCCCAGAAGACACAGAATCTCCCCTTTCTCCAGGGAAAAACTGATCTCTCTTAAAAGAGGATTGCCTTCGTATTGTTTGCTCAGATTTATGACCTGCAACAGTGACATCAACGTTCTCCAAATCGGGAGGGAAGTTTTTCCAGAAACAGAAAGGCTGTCGCTGTGACGACCATCAAAATGGTGCTCATTGCCATGGCCTGACCATAATTCATCTCTCCGGGCTGACTTAAGAAACGGAAGATTGCAACCGGCATGGTGGGGGTTTGCGGGCGGGTCACAAAAGAAGAGGCACCAAATTCTCCCATACTGATGGCAAAGGCAAAGATCGCCGCGACCAGAATTGCCGGTCTGAGCAGGGGGAAGTCAATCGTCCACCGGACTTGTTGTGGAGAGGCGCCCAGCAGGGTTGCCGCCTCACGTAAAGAGTGGGGAATTTGCCGGATAGCGGGGAGCAGGCTGCGCACGACAAAGGGAAAGGCAACCAGGGTGTGAGCAAGAATCACCAGAAATACCGAATCACGCAGGTTAAGGGGTGGTTTGTTGAGGGTGATAATGTAGCCGAAGCCAAGGGTGACAGCTGAAGTTGCCAGTGGCAACATAATAATTGCGTCCCAGAATGCTTTCCCCTGGTTATTGGACAGTGCCAGATATGACGAAGCCGACAATCCAAGCAACAGGGCAAAAGTCATGGCTGCCAGACCAAAACCGACACTGTTGAGGATAGCGGTAAACGGTGGTACATAAAAAATCGAATTAGTCAGTGGTTGAAAAAGGGCAGTGTAGAAATCTAATGTCCACCCTGAATCGGACAAGAACGAGCGGATCATCAGGGCTAACATGGGGGCTAACAGTAGACCGAGAACAAAAACCAGATGTGAACCAACATAGAACTTGTCCATGGCTGATCTTACTGGTTGCAGTATTCCTGCTCCACCGGAGCCAAACCACGCAAGGTTACTCTTTTCACTCAAGGCTGCATGGAGCCACATCAGGAGAAAATTGATCAGAATCTGGATGATTGACAGGGTCGCCGCCATTGGCAGGTTGAACAAATGGACGGCTTGACGATAAATTTCAACTTCCAGGGTTGCATAACCTGACCCGCCAAGGATGAGGATGACCCCAAAACTGGTGAAGCAAAAAATAAATACCAGCAGAGCTGCGGAACCAATCGCAGGCAACAGCAGCGGCAGGGTAATTTTACGAAAAGTTGTCCACGGTGATGCTCCCAGAACGCTGGCGGCATGGCTCAGTTCTGGTGCCAGCCCGGCCCAGAAACTACCGACGATTCGTAATACCAGAGCATAATTATAAAAAACGTGTGCCAGCAGAAAGAAATAGATGGTCTGTTCCAGAGCAATTGGCGGATCTACAAACCCCAGATATTTTATTGCCAGGGTATTGACCAGCCCACCATGACCAAGCAGAGCCCGGAAAGCGGTGGCAACAACAACGGTCGGCAGAACAAAGGGAATGGTGGTCAGGATCTGCACCAGCCGCTTGCCGGGAAAGCGGTAATGGGCGTAGATATAAGCTCCCGGGAGCGCCACAATCAGAGTCAGGAGGGTCGAAAGGGCCGCCTGCCAGCAGGTAAACCAGACAACTTTAAGGTATGAGGTTGTGGTGAAAAAGCGGACAATTTCGTGGCTATCAAAGCTTCCGTTGGGGAAAAAACTGAGGATAAAAATTTTGATCAGCGGGTAGAAGTAGAAAAGGGTGAGGAATAGCAGCGGGGCTACGAGAAGCAGCTTGTGACTGTGTAACAATGTTGATGATTTTTCTTGCTGCAGATTCATGGGGATACCATATGCTGGTTAACCTAGTTCGTTTACCGTGGGTACTATCCGGGGATATGTCCAAATAGCCCTAGCCTGGAGCAATATAGGGACTGTCCCCAGCCTCATCGGGGGCTGTCCCATTTATTGCGGAGCCCCAAAACGGTAGGCTGTCCCATTTATTGCGGAGCACCCCAGCAAAGCCCCAAAACGGTAGGCTGTCCCATTTATTGCGGAGTACCCCAGCAAAGCCCCAAAACGGCAGGCTGTCCCATTTATTGCTGCGAACCGCTACCGTTCCATGGCTCGTAAACTCTTGGGACAGTCCCCGATGGGGCGGGGACTGTCCCGTACTACATTTTCTACCGCAAAACGGCATCAGTCCACTCTTCAAGCCAGTGCTGCCGGTGGGCCTCGATGGCTTCCGGGGTTACTTGTGCCGGAGCCTCAGCAATCTGTGCATATTTGATAAAAACAGCAGGTAATTTGGCTTGTCGGTTGGCGGGAAAAACAAACATCTGCAACGGAATATCCTCCTGAAATGGGCGACTGAGGATAAAATCAACCAGTTTCTCTGCCAACTGCTGTTTCTTTGTCCCTTTCAGAATACCGACAAATTCGATCTGTCGAAATGCTGAATGATGACCAAGAACGGCTGCAGTAGGAGCTTGATCCAACGGCTCTTTAGAGTAAAAGACGGTGGCTGCCGGACTGGAAGCATAACTGACCACAATCGGTCGATCTCCTTTAGAAGCAGCAGTAAAATTTCCATAGTAAGCATCATTCCAGCCATTTGCCACCAGAACCTGATTGGCACGCAGTTGTGTCCAGAAATCAAGATAACCCTCCTCACCAAAACGACCGATGGTAGCAAGGAGAAAGGCCATTCCCGGTGACGAAGTTGCGGGGTTTTCAACGACGGTCAGGCCGCGATATTCGGGTTTAATCAGATCAGCGAGATCCATTGGCGGCGGTAGCTGTTGTTGGATAAACCAGTCTTTGTCGATATTGAGACAGACGTCACCATAGTCAGCCGGAAGCAGACGGTTACTTTTATCCAGCTTGAGAAAATCAGGAATATTGACCAGCTGCGGTGAGGCATAAGGGATAAAAATATCGGCGTTGATGGCACGACTTAAAAAGGTATTATCGACCCCGAAAAAAACATCTGCCAGAGGATTTTCTTTGGATAAAATTGCCTGAATCAGTGCCGCTCCGGCATCTCCTGTTTTTAAAAAACGAACCTTGACTTGATTGGCCTCTTCAAACTGCTGCAAGACCGGTTTGCTGATATTAAAACTGTCGTGCGTCATTAAGGTGATGGTCTCTTCCGCGAATCCACTACCACTGAAACTGAGGAGTGCGAAGCTAAAGAAAACAAACAGCCGAAGTGATTTCATCATTTTGTTGCCCCCATAAAAAAAGCCGTTCACCAGAGGTCAACGGCTCAAAACTTATGCTGTTTCCTCTGCCGGCATTATCCGGAACGAGTACTACGGTCAGACCAATCAAGATCTCTCTCAGCCCGGTTTTCCGAGCTCCCGTAACAATGGGTTCAATCTAAACGATATCCTGCTATGAAGCAACTGCATTGCCGATCAAAATAGCCCCTGAGGTATTTTTCTGTTATGCTGCGAAACTTGAAAAACCTTCAATCAACAATCTAAAACAAAAAAATAGAGAGATAGATATGTCAAGTTTTGGTCGTATGTTCAGAATCAGTACTTTTGGTGAATCCCATTGTCGCAGTGTCGGTGTTGTTGTTGATGGCGTTCCACCGCGCATGTCGTTATCAGCTGAGGATATCCAGGTTCAGCTTGATCGTCGCAGACCGGGAGGCAACAAACTCGGGACGGAGCGGGATGAAGCCGATCAGGTACAGATTCTTTCCGGGATTGAAAATGGCTTAACCCTTGGCACTCCGATTGGGATGATGGTTAAAAACAGAGATCAGCGTCCGGATGATTATGGCTCGATGAGCCAGGTTCCGCGCCCTTCCCATGCCGATTACACCTACCAGATGAAATATGGAATTCATGCCTCAAGTGGCGGGGGTCGTTCCAGTGCCCGTGAAACCATCGGGCGGGTTGCTGCCGGGGCAATTGCTGAAAAGTATCTACTGGAAGAGTTTGGGATTGAAATTGTTGCCTGGGTCAGCTCTGTCGGTGATTATGAAACTGATAATGTTGATATGGATACTATTTCTCGTAATGAAGTTGATGGCAACGACATCCGCTGCCCTGATGTGGCGGCTGCTGAAAAGATGACTGCCGAAATTGTTGCTGCCCGCGAAGCAAAAGATTCGGTCGGCGGGGTGGTCAGTTGTGTCTGCCGTAATCTTCCAGCCGGGCTGGGTGAACCGGTCTTTGATCGTCTTGAGGCGATGTTGGCTCATGCCATGTTGTCGCTTCCCGCAACCAAAGGTTTTGAAATTGGTTCCGGATTTTCCGGTGCCCGTATGCGTGGTTCGGCACACAACGATCCTTTTGTCAAAAAAGGGGATAGACTAGGTACCGCAACTAATAACAGTGGTGGTGTGCAGGGGGGAATCTCCAATGGTGAACCCGTTTATTTCCGGGTAGCATTCAAACCACCGGCAACCATCGGTCAGGAGCAACAGACAGCTGATTATTCCGGGACAGAAACAACTCTGGAAGCTAAAGGACGCCATGATCCCTGTGTTGTCCCCCGGGCAGTGCCGATTGTTGAAACCATGGCCGCACTGGTTCTGGCTGATCTGGTGATGATCCAGAAAACACGAGTCTGACGATTCATGAATAAATGGTAGGGGCGCTGCTTGCTGCGCCCTGTCGGGATTGTCAAACAAGGGCGCGGCAAGCAGCGCCCCTACAGAAGAGAAATTATGATTATTGACTGGTATCCGGGGCACATGAAAAAGGCCCGGGCGCAGATTATTGAAATATTGCCTAAAATCGATCTGGTGATCGAGGTTCTTGATGCCCGCCTTCCTGCCAGCAGTGCTAATCCGCTACTGGAACGGTTGCGTGGTGATAAGCCGTGTATTAAGGTGTTGAATAAGAATGACCTTGCTGACCCGACAGTGACCAAAAATTGGGTCAGTTTTTTTGAACGGCAACAGGAAGTTAAGGCGATTCCTCTTGATGCCAGAAACCGCCGGGATGCGGGTTTGATCCCAAAACTGTGCCGGAAAATGTTATCGGCACGAGCCAAAGCGGGAAAACCGTTGCGGGTTCTGGTGGTGGGGATTCCCAATGTTGGCAAATCGACCCTGATTAACACCATGGCAGGGAAGAAAATAGCTCGAGTCGGTGATAAACCGGCGATCACCACTTGTCCCCAGCAGATTGATCTGCGTAATGGGATTCTTCTTTCCGACACACCGGGGCTGTTGTGGCCGGTCCTTGACGATATGGCGTGTGCCTGTCGGCTGGCGACCAGTGGAGCGATCGGTGACAATGCTTACGATACCGTTGAAGTCGGTTTAACCTCTGCCCAATATTTGAAAGAGCGCTACCCGGCGATGCTGCTGAAGCGTTACAAACTTCCGGAGATGCCTGAAACCCCACTGGAAATTGTTGAAGAGGTGGGTCGCCGTCGTGGCTGCTTGATCAAAGGGGGAGATGTTGATCTTTATCGTGCTGCCGAATTGTTGTTACGTGAGATCAGAGCCGGAAGTCTGGGAGCGATCTCGCTGGAGCGCCCCAATGAAGCTCCGGGGGCTTTTGATAAGAAAGTAGAAACAGAATGAGAAATAAAAAAAGAATTAAAGATATCTTTGTCAGCGAACTCTCTTTTGAAGTTACCGAAGAGGAGATTCGTAAACTCTTCTCAGTGTGCGGGACGGTTCGTTCCATCAATATGGTCACCGACCCTAAAAGTGGACAGTTCAAGGGAGTCGCTTTCGTCTGCATGTCCAGCGATGCCGAAACCAAAGAAGCGATCAATATGCTCGATGGAACTCGCTTGATTGATCGTTGCATCAGTGTCTCAGCGGCAAAGACCAAGGAAGAGATGGCGGTGATTGCACCGGTCGTTGAAATTCCAGAGCGAAGAACCCGGCGCAAGAGGGTGCCGAAAGGACGGAAAAAGGTGCGCTAATAAGGGTTTTCCCCAAAATAGAAAAAATACATCCACTAACTCACAGTATCCAATATGTTTAATATCTGGATGCTGTTGACTATAAATCCTTCCAATCTTAGGTTATTGATATTTCCAATGACTAGTATTCTTTTCATCGATATTATCCATTCGACAATAATTGTTAACTGATATATCCTCCTTAATATTATTAATTTACATTTATTTCAGGAGGTTACAGTGAAACAAGGGTTATTGTTGAGTTTAGTTTTCGCAGTTTTTTTTCTGGTTTCTTTTGCTTCTCCAGCAATGTCGGGACAGTTAGATCGTTTTTCCGGATTAGAGGGTAAAATTGATATTGCCGGTGGCACAGCGCACATCCCGGTTATGAAAGATGCCGCCAAAACTATCATGCGCCGGTACCCACAGATCACCATTACTGTTGCTGGTGGTGGTTCAGGGGTTGGCATTCTAAAAGTCGCTGAAGGGTTGGTTGATATAGGCAACGCCGGTCGTCCTGTCAGTGCCAAAGAACGAGAAAAATATCCCCAGCTGAGGTCTTTTCCCTTTGCCGTAGATGGTGTTGCACCGGCAGTTAATCCTGCCAATATAATTTCAGGACTGACCAGTGAGCAAATCCAGGATATTTTTTCCGGGAAGCTCAATAATTGGAAAGAGGTTGGCGGTGATGATGCGGAGATTCATATCTTCAGCCGGGATGAAGCCAGCGGGACAAGGTCAGTCTTCTGGAAAAAATGCTTGAATAAAGGATCTATTGTTGAGTCAGCGAACATAGTTGCCTCGAACGGTGCGATGAAGGTTGCGGTTTCCCAAGATCGTTATGCTCTGGGCTACATGAGTATCGGTCATTTGGATAACACCGTTAAAGCCATGAACCTGGATGGGGTTGCGCCAACCCAGGAAAATGCGATCAACGGCTCTTATCCGGTTGTGCGGAAGTTGTTTATGAATACCAAAGGGGCTCCAGAACCTCTGGTTAAAGCCTTTATTGATTATATCCTGAGCAGCGAAGGAGCCACAAATATCAGCAGTCATGGCTATATCCCATTGCTGTAAAGTGGCCTGAAAGTTTGGTTTGAATTGAGTCAGCAGAGCAGCAATGACAGTCAGAATCAAAGCCCGGGGCTGCTAAATCACCCTTTGAGCTGGACGTCGCGATATGCAGAGGTCTTGCTACAAGGTGCCACAGTTTTTTCCGCTCTGCTTGTCCTCTTTCTACTTGGGTTTTTGATCTATTTCACCCTTCCATTGTTCGCAAAAGGGCAGTTTGCCGAGCTGTTTTCCTTCCACTGGCGACCGTTTCATGGGGAATTCGGTATTCTGCCAATGATTTCTGGAACCCTTGCGTTGGCGCTATCGGCACTGTTGATCGCCTACCCTGTAGGGCTGGGAATCTGTCTTTTTGTGCATGGCCTGGGACCTCGATGGTTAGCCCGTCCCGTACTTCTGCTGGTTCATGGCATGACCGGGATTCCAACTGTCGTGTACGGTTTTGTTGCCGTATTTCTACTGGTGCCATTACTGCGGAATAATTTTGCTCATGGTAGCGGTTTTTCACTTCTGGCCGCGTCTTTGACTCTAAGTCTTCTGATTCTCCCGACGATTGTGCTGCTGATCAACAGCCAGCTACAACAATCGGTTGCGACACTCCGCCTGACAGCAGTTGCACTCGGCATCTCCAGGGTTCAGGAATTGACCAGAATCAGCCTTCCAGCATCCTCTTATGGTTTACTTGCAGCTGCGATTCTTGGTTTTGGGCGGGCTGTCGGCGATACCCTGATCGCTCTGATGGTTGCAGGCAATGCTGCTCAGATTCCAGAATCTGCGCTGGACTCTATTCGAACCCTGACGGCACATATTGCACTGGTTGTTGCAACAGACAGTCAAAACACAACATATCATTCACTATTCGCATGCGGAGTGATTCTTTTTTTGACAACCGCAAGCGTAAATCTACTGCTGCATCAAATCAAATACCGTGCTTGCAGGGAGATGAATGATGAATAGACTTTTCAGCTTTTGTATTTACTGCTGGTCCTGGGTTGCAACACTAGGGGTGTTCTTGGTTGTCGGGCTCTTGCTCTTTTATCTTTTGAGTCACGGGCTGCCAACAATCGGCAAAGATCTGTTTTTTGGTGATGCACCGGTATGGGACGCAATTTCTGGACAGGTCAGAGTTTGGGATGCTCTGTGGCCAGCTTGCGTTGGTACCCTGCTTTTGGTCTTACTTGCAGCATGTATGGCGATACCACTTGGTATTGCCAGTGGGATTTATCTGGCTTGTTTTGCATCAAAGACATTCAAGCGGATTTTGTCGCTGCTGGTTGAGCTTCTGGCGGGAACCCCATCAATTGTCATGGGATTGTTTGGTTTTGCCCTTATACTGTTTCTACGCAATACTTTTTTTCCAGAAGCAAATACCAGTTTGTTACTTGCATCGGCTTGTCTGGCTCTGTTGATCCTGCCCTATCTTATTTTTACCACGCAGGCCGCGCTGGAAAGCCTCTCTGACGACTATCATCTGATCGGTCCCAGTTTAGGATTTAGCCAGCTACAGACAGCTCTTTATGTTCTATTGCCTGCGGCAGGACGCGGTATCCTGAGCGGGGCAGTCTTGTCGATTGGTCGAGCAGCGGAGGACACAGCCGTTATTATGTTGACGGGCGTTGTTGCCAACGCCGGATTGCCTCAAGGGTTATTCGGAAAATTTGAAGCGTTGCCATTTCGAATTTTTTACCTGGCGGCTGAATATCAAACCCCCGCAGAACTTGACTCGGCCTATGGAACCGCACTGGTTCTCCTTTGTCTTACAGGAATGCTCTACAGCAGTGCCTTGGCCTTACACAAAACCCTGGAGTGGCGATGGAATCAACACTGATGCGACCCAAACCGTTCTGCAGGGTCAAAAATTTACATGTATCGTTTCATGGCAGAACAGTTCTACGAGAGATCAATCTGACTTTGAGCGCTAGCGGAATTGCCGTCCTGGTCGGTCCCTCTGGGTCAGGAAAAACAACATTTTTACGCTCTTTAAACCGTTTGAATGAACATTATCCGGGATATTCCGGCAGTGGCAAAATTGAATTGGAGTTATCCGGTTCAATGCAGGATATCTATCATCCCGGTCTGGAAGTGACAGCTCTACGCAGACAGGTCGGCATGGTTTTTCAAACCCCGAATATTCTACCGGTCAGCATCGCCCAGAACATCAATCTTCCCCTGAAACTTGTAACCGGTTTGGATAAAGCGGAGAGAGAAAAACGACTTGTTGAGGTGCTGCAGGAAGTGCACCTCTGGAGTGAGGTAAAAGATCGTCTCAAAGAAAATGCTTCGCGTCTCTCGGGAGGACAGCAACAACGACTCTGTCTGGCGCGTGTTTTGGCTCTGAATCCGAGAATTTTACTCCTTGACGAACCCACCGCCTCACTCGACTTTAAGGCCTCACGTAGAATAGAGGATTTATTGATAGAGTTACAGGATCGTTATCAAATCATCGCTGTTTCCCATAGTCTACGGCAAGCAAGAAAAATTGCGGGACAGATACTGGTGATGGCAGAGGGAGAGATAGCTCATTTGCTAAAGAAAGAACAATTTGAGAATCCTGAGACGTTGCAGAAACTCCTCGAAAATATTTTTTAGCATTGGCTCAAATCCCCATAAGCCAGAACTCTGCTAGAACTTCTATCGATCTTCCCCCCAAACTTTATCAAGAAATTCCTTACGCCCTGAGCCACTGGTATAGAACCAATAGCGCATCGGGTTTTTCGTATAATAATCCTGGTGATAATCCTCAGCCGGATAAAAAACGCCAGCTTTGGAAATTTTAGTCACTAACGGTTTATCGAAACGTCCTGATTCAGCCAGCTTTTGCTTCGATTGCTCTGCCAGCTGTTGTTGTTCTGCGTTGAGGTAAAAAATCTCGCTGCGGTATTGGCTCCCCCGATCAACGAACTGACCGCCGTCATCGGTTGGATTGATATTCATCCAAACCGCATCCAACAACTTAAGGTAGGATATTTTTTGCGAATCGTAGTGGACTTCAACTGCTTCTGCATGTCCGGTTCCCCCGGCGGACACTTCCTTGTAGGTGGGATTCAGTTTTTCTCCACCGGTATATCCAGAGATAACTTCTTCAACTCCATCCAGGTGCTCCAAGGCAGATTCCATACACCAGAAACAACCTCCAGCAAATATCGCTCGACCCTCTGTATCGGCAGCCAGACCATTGCTGGCTGGTAAGATTGACAGCAAGGCAAGAAACATTATTATTCTCTTCATTGTCTATCTCCTGAGTCTTCTTAATTATTTGTTTAATTTCTGAAAGGTCAGTGCTACTGAATTAATACAATGGCGCTTGCCCGTTGGTTTTGGACCATCATCAAAAACGTGTCCAAGGTGGGATTCACAGCGACTACAGATCAATTCATTGCGGACGGTAAAAAAGCTGCGATCTTCACGGGTAGAGACGTTTTCTGCGGCAATTGGTTGATAATAGCTGGGCCAACCGGTTCCGGAATCAAATTTGCTGTCAGAAAGGTAGAGATCATTCCCACAAGCAGCACAACGGTAAACGCCATGCTCTTTATTTTTGAGTAGTGCTCCAGTGAAGGCGCGTTCCGTGCCCTCTTCACGCAGAACATGGTATTGCTCCGAGGTCAGTAGCTTTTTCCATTCGGCTTCACTTTTAATCACCTTATCGACAAGGAGATAGTCTCCTTGTTCTGCTGAATACAATTTGATCTTTCCGGCAACCATCATGTCACGACTCTTTTTCTTGTTGGCAGCAAAGCCATTCGCAGCCATCCAGAAGAATCCAGTTTGGGCAACCATCAATTGTAGAACTTGTCTTCTCTTCATTGTTTCGCTCCTTTATCCGGCTAACGTAAATAATCTCTTGATCGGAGATTGAGATATTTCCTGATCATTTTATCATGTTTCCAGATTTCACATTTTTTGACAGAATCCCTGTCGTGATGAGATCGGATTAACATCAGTAAGCTCTCTTTATCTGTTTGTAAGCATAGCAAAGGAAGATCAAGGGAAGATCACAGCGGTTTAAAGATTAGGTAAAGATTTTGAAAATTAAGAGAGGAGATTTAAGCAGGGAGTTTTAGCCATATCCGCGTCAGCCCATTCTGGCTATCTGCCCCGACCTGACCGCCATGGGCTTCAACGAGCTGTTTGACTATCGACAGGCCGATTCCGGCACCACCGTGATCACGGGATCGGGAACGGTCAACCCGGAAGAAGCGTTCAAAGATATATGGCAGGTCAGTGGCTGCAATGCCTGATCCCGTATTGATGATAGATATTTCCACCAGGTTGTTGATTCGGTGAGCTTTAATGGTTATTTCACCCCCTGGGGAGGTATAGCGTAAAGCATTTTCCAAGAGGTTTCGCAGTGCCTGTAAAAGTTTATCGGGATCGGCAGATAGAGTTAACTCCGGAGGTTCAATACGAACCTGAACCCTAATTCTTTTAGCCTGAAGCCTTAATTCAAAGAGAGATAGCAGTTGCTTAACCAAGGTGCCAACTTGTAGCTCCTGGCGCTGCAGAAATGCCTGAGCCGATTCTGCTTTGGATAACTGCTGCAAATCGTCGACAAGGTTCACCAGCCGCAGGATTTCACCTTCCAGCATGCGAAAAGTTTCAATCGATGGTGGGACAACCGCATCGCTCAGACCTTCAAGGTAGCCACGTAAATTCGTCAGTGGAGTTCTCAGTTCATGGGCGACATCTGTCACCATATTCTTACGTAACTGTTCCAATTTCTCAAGGCTATTGGCCATCTGGTTAAAAGCAGATCCCAACTGGCCAACTTCATCTTGAGACACAACCTCAACCCGATTGGCAAAGTTCCCCGAGGCAAGCTCTTGGGAAATCCGTGTCATCTGCAAAAGTGGACGCAGCACCCGTTTTGTCATCAGGTAACTGAGAAGCAATGCCAATATCAAGGCAACCAGAGCGGCCCAGAGTAAATAGCGATGGACTGCTTCGATGAACATCCGGTTACTGTCATGTGGCTGAATGGAATAATGCTCCATTAAATTCATGAAATAGGTTGCTGCTAAATTATCAATCGCTAGCCAGATCACCAGAATCGTCACTGCAATGACAGGGACAATATTCAACAGTAATTTCCAAAGCAGGTACTTTTTCATTGATTGGACTCATGATCAGAAAAACAATAACCGAACCCGCGAACCGTTTCTATGATGGTTGGATTGCTGGGATCTACCTCAATTTTCTGCCGTAACTTGTTGATATGCACATCAATCACCCGCTCAATAACGGCCTCTTCCTGTTTATAGAATTTTCGCAGCAGTTCTGCCCGGCTGAAAACTCGACCAGGCGAAGCCATCAGGGTATGGAGTAATTTATATTCCGAGGTGGTCAGGTTGATAGCTTTCTGACCCAGAGTGACTTTGTATTTTTCAGGATCAAGTTGCAATTGACCAAATTTTAGAATCCGGGTTGCCAATGTGGAAGCTGGCTGTGTGCGCCGTAAGATTGCCTTGACCCGTTCTACCAGTTCTCGTGGGCTGAAGGGCTTCACGACATAATCATCAGCCCCCAGTGAGAATCCTAGCACCCGATCAATCTCCTCTTCGCGTGCGGTCAACATCAGAATGGGAACATTTGATTCACTGCGCAACCGCCGACAAATTTCTAGACCATCGATACCTGGCAGCATCAGATCAAGAATGACCAGATCAGGGTTTTCTGCTCTGGCGATTTGAAACCCTTTTGCACCATTATTTTCTATCTGGACGAGAAAGCCTTCTTTTTGCAAATAAGTTGCAACCAGATTTGCGGTGTTTTTATCATCCTCAACAATAAGGATTCTCTGTAAATTCGCTCTCATTTTTCAGCTCCAGTATCGACAGTCCTCATCATAACAGGATTACACAAATCATTTTAGAATATAAACACATTAGAATCACTGACAATAAATCTAATCTTTGCTACCATTCTGAAGACATAATCAAAAATTTAAAAGGAGATGATCATGCTGACCAAATGGAAAGTTTTATCCCTGCTTGCGGTGTTTCTGTTGCTATCGACAACTGCTTTTGCCGATGAACTCTTGTCTCTGAAGGCGGGCTACCAGCTCCTCAGCCCGGAAGGTACTATCGCTGGAACTGTAGATGGTGTAGGGCAAAAGGTTGATTTAGAGAGAGATTTAAATTTGGATGACAGTGAAAATGTCACCGCAGAAGTTACTTTACAGTGGGGGAGTTCTCACTTTTCATTCAATTATTTGCCGATCGGTTTTTCTGGCACCGGAACTCTGACTGTCGACGGTGAATTTAACGGTGAGCTCTTCAGTGTGGATGATACCGTAAATACTGATTTGGATATCGATCTCTACGATATTGGTTATACCTATTATCTGATTAACTTGGACGATCTTCCCACCCGTTTTCAGCTTGGTCTTGAGTTGGCAGTTAAAATTGCCGACGTGGAGGTCACTTTTCACGACTTGACACAAGACTTTGTTGAATCGGAATCAGCCACCGTACCGATTCCGACCATCGGTGTTCGTACCCGGATTGCACTGGCCGACTTTCTCGGGATCACTGGACGAATTGGCTATATGGAATTTGACGGTAATCACTTTCTGGATGCCGAAGCGCAGCTCGAATTTTCACCCCTCCCAATGGTTGGATTTTATGCCGGAGTTCGTTACTTTGATTTAAAAATTGATGAGGATGATGTTTTTGTGGAAACCCAATTCTCTGGACCCTTTGCTGGATTGATGGTTCGTTTCTGATAATATTGAATAATTCATAATCAAGCCCTATGCCTCGTAGATTGAAATCAGACTTGATTATGGAATACATTAAAAAAGCCCATCTGAGTGTCAGGATGGGCTTTTTCTTGTCTTTTGTAGGCTTTTTTGGGTAGGTTCAAGTTCTTCGGATTTTTGTTATATTAACCTTCCTGATTAACCGAGTGGAGATTGTTTATGCGCCGTAGTGACAAAGCTGTAACAGAGCAACCAGCAATTGAAAAGATTTTACGTGCCGGGAAAACCTGTCAATTGGCTTTTTCAGCCGAACCAGTTCCCTACCTTGTGACCCTGAATTATGGTTATCATGCTGGGACTCTTTATTTTCATTCGGCTCGGGAGGGGCGTAAAATTGACCTGATCAAAAAACATAAGCAAGCCGCTTTTACTGTTGCACTTGACCGGGGGTTGGTCACGGGTGAAAACGCCTGCGATTGGAGTGTCCGTTTTCAGTCGGTGGTTGGTCATGGGCAGGTATCCCTGCTGGAAAGCCCGGAAGAGAAGCGGCAAGCGCTTGATCTGTTCATGGCGCAATACAGTACTGAGGAGTTCAGTTACCCCGATAAAATGATTCAGGCAACGGCAGTTTTTACATTGGTTATCGACGCGATGACAGTGAAACAATCACGGGTTGATGAATAGAGGGGATACACGGTTGTTAATATCTATCACTGTCGCCATGGCAAAGAACCGGGTCATCGGTCGTAACGGTCAACTTCCATGGCATCTGCCGAATGATCTGCAACGCTTCAAGCGGTTGACCATGGGGCATACCCTGTTGATGGGGCGACGAACCTTTGAGTCGATTGGGAAATCGTTGTCGGGGCGACGGACGATTATTCTGACTCGAAATCCAGAATATCAGGCTGTCGGTTGTGATGTAGTTCCCGATATCGAAGCGGGGATAACGCTTGCCAGCTCTGCCGAGGAGTTGTTTATTTGCGGTGGTTTTGACGTGTATCGACAAACTCTGCCGTTGGCCGAGCGGATTTATCTCACTGAACTTGATGCTGAAATGGAAGGGGATACCTATTTTCCAGAGTTGTCAGCAGGAGCGTTTCAGACCATTTGGACACAGCAGTTCGAGGATGAATTGACTTACCGGTTTTCTATTTTGCAAGGGCGTGATTGCAATGTTCCAGTTCCGCAAATAATATCCAGTGGGGAGTTATGATTAGAATTGATAGCGCAACAACGGCCAGTTTTGATGTCGATCCACAGCGTGGATTTACCCCTTTGTGTCCTGATGAACTCCCGGTTGCTGGTGGTGATCTGATTGCCGATGAGTTGAATGCTCAGTCTGAGTTTGCCAGCGTTCGCCTGGTCAGTAAGGATTGTCATCCGGCCGAGGCTCCATGGGTGGCTCATTCGGCTGCTGAAGTTATGCAGCCTGTGGTTGGAAATTATCCTGATCTGGATATTAAGTGGCCGCCACATTGCGTGGTGGGAACTGAAGGTAACCGCCTGATTCCCGGTTTGCCGGATGAGGCCGATTATGATCTGGTCATAGAAAAAGGGGAAAATCCGCTGATGCATCCCTACGGAGCCTGTTTCCAGGATCTGCGGGAAACTATCAGCACCGGTGCCACTGAATGGTTGCGAAAACAGGGGATTGATACGTTGTTGCTGGGTGGGTTGGCAACTGATTACTGCGTTAAAACAACCGGTCTGCAATTCTTGCGAGCCGGGTTTCGAGTCATTCTTAATCTTGCTGCTTGTCGTGGGGTTGCAGCGGAGACCAGTGAGCAGGCTCTTGAGGAACTACGTTCTGCAGGAGCTGAATTTGTTAATTCCAGTAGTGAACTGGTTTTGACATGAGTGTAAAATCCCCAGAAAATTGGCTGATCGACAGCTTGATGGACACCGATCTGTACAAAATCACCATGCTGCAGGCCTTTTACCATGCCCCCGAATTCCGCACCGTTGGTGTCGAGTGGAAGTTCGCCTGCCGCAACCGGAACGGTTTCGACCTGGCAGCTTTAATCCCTGAAATCATGCGGCAGTTAGGGCACCTCTGTACCCTCTCTTTTACTGATGACGAATTGGATTATCTGGCAAATTTTCCTTTTATCAAAATTGATTTTATTGAGTTTTTGCGGATTTTTCGGCTGGATATGCGTTTTGTTGAATTGCATCCTCGAGGAGATGATATTGAACTGCGTTTTTGTGGACCACTGATTCACGTCACTTTGTTTGAAATTTATGCTCTGGCTATTATCAGTGAATTACATACGTTCCTGCACTGTGATGGGTTTAAGTTGGAAACAGCTGAACAAAATCTGGCTGAAAAAATTGCTCTAATAACACAACAGGGTCGTATGTCCGGATTTTCCTTCGCCGATTTTGGTACCCGCCGTAGAGCCAGTAAACGTTGGCAGAAACAGGTGCTATTGAGGTTGCAACAAGAGCTGCCGGAATATTTTTCTGGAACCAGTAACCTTTATTTTGCCCGTACTTTGGGTATGATGCCCATTGGAACCATGGCGCACGAATGGTTTCAGAGCTGGCAGGCAATTACTCGTCTGTCAGATGCACAAAAAGCAGCTCTCGAAGGTTGGGTGCGCGAATACCGGGGGCGCTTAGGGATTGCGTTGACAGATTGTTATTCCATGGATTCTTTTATCCGCGATTTTTCCGATCCCTATTTCAGTAAGCTCTATGATGGGCTGCGTCATGATAGTGGCTCCCCGTTTGAATGGGGTGAGAAAGCAATTGCCATGTATCAGCAGATGGGGATCGAGCCGCTGACCAAAACTCTGGTATTCAGTGACGGGCTGAACTTCGCGCGGATGATTGAAATCTATCGATATTTCAACGGACAAGTCAAGATCTCGTTTGGTATCGGTACCAACCTGACCAACGATGTCGGTATCCAATCTCTCGATATGGTGATCAAACTGGTTGCGGTTAATGGCAAGCCGGTGGCAAAAATTTCTGATGAGCCGGGGAAAAGCATGTGTGAAGATCCGGAGTATCTACGCTACCTGGCGTCTGTTTATGGGATCAAATAGGAACTCATTCAATGAAAAAATACGATATTATTGTCATCGGTGGTGGTCCAGCAGGGATTTTTGCTGCCGGCTTTGCTGCTCAGCAAGGCGTATCAGTGCTGCTGCTGGAAAAGAATCGGCGTTGTGGCGCCAAGCTTCTGATCACTGGCAAAGGGCGTTGTAATGTCACCAACAGTGAAGCAGATCCGCGCCGGTTCAGTGAAGTTTTTGGCCGCAATGGAAAAGCTTTGTTAACTGCACTTTATGCTTTTGGTGTGACCGATACGATCAGTTTTTTTGAGCAACGTGGCTTGTCACTAAAGATTGAACGCGGCGGGCGGGTTTTTCCGGAAAAAGGAAAAGCCAGCGATGTCCAGAAGGTTCTGGATCGCTTTGTGATTGACTCTGGAGTTGAGCTTTTGACTTCATGCACGGTGCGAAAGTTGCGTAGTGAAGGGGGAAATATCTCTTCAGTCGATACTTCTTTGGGCGAGTTTGCAGCCGCTAGGTTCATTATTGCCACGGGTGGTTTGTCCTATCCTGAAACGGGTTGTAGCGGTGATGGCTATGGTTGGGCGAAGCAGTTCAACCATTCTCTGATCACGCCGGAGCCAGCATTGGTACCGGTATTTCTGGCCGAAAGCTGGACCCGGGAACTCAGTGATTTTAATTTGAAAAATGTCCATATCGCCGTGCAGCAAAAAAGTAAAATTATTACCGAGCGGTTTGGTGAGGCCTTCTTTACTGCTGGTGGCATTGGCGGGCCGATTATCCTTGATATGAGTGCAGAAATTCGTGATGCCTTGAAACGGGGAGAGGTGCAGTTGGTTCTGGATTTGAAACCGGCTGTGGTCGTTGAGCTTTTTGATAAACGTCTGCAGCGCGAACTCGCTGCTCACAGCAATAAAGAATTTCGTAATTCTCTGGAAAATCTACTGCCCAAAGATATGATTCCGCTATTTATTCGGCTTTCCGGTATCGCAGCGGAGAAAAAATGTCATTCGGTCACCAAAGCAGAACGAACCAAGCTACTGTCACTGTTTAAAAAACTGGAATTGACCGTGACTGGCGTCGAAGGTTTTAAAAAAGCCATCATCACTTCGGGCGGTATTTCCCTGAAAGATATTGATATGCGCACCATGCGCTCCAAGAAGGTATCCAACCTCTATTTTGCCGGTGAAATGATCGATCTAAACGGCCCGACCGGGGGATATAATCTCCAGGTTTGTTGGTCGACAGGTTATCTGGCGGGAGTCAGCGCGGCAGGATATTAATCGTTTAGTTAAACAGAAAGCGTCCCTGGGGGGCGGAGTAGAATTGGTAGTTGGCTTTACCTGAATTTTTTACGCGATACATGGCTAGATCAGCATTTTTCATCATTTCCTGACTTGTCGTTGCATCCTCCGGGTAAATACTGATCCCGATACTTGCACTGATTTTCTGGGTAAAATCATCTTTTCTCAGTTCGTGGGAAAGGGCGTTACAGATACGCTGAGCCATGGCTTCAATCATTTCGATTGATTCAATCTCTTCCAGTAAAACCAGGAATTCATCCCCACCCATCCGGGCAACCGTATCACTCTCACGGACACACTTGCGTAAACGTTTAGCAACATCGATCAGCAGCAGATCTCCGTAGTCATGCCCAAGGTTGTCGTTGACTTCTTTCAACTGATCCAGATCAAGGAAGAAGAGTGCGACCTGCCTGTGGCTACGACGGGCTTTGCTGAGGGCATGTTTCAATCGGTCTTCAAAGAGAAGTCGGTTGGGAAGATTGGTGAGAGCATCATGATGAGCCAGATGGTGCAGCCGTTTTTCGTTTTCGTTGAGCAGCTCTTCTATCTGTAAGCGTTCAGTAATATCGCGTGCCACTTCAATGATGGCGTAGACGTCGCCATTTGGATCAAAGAGCGGTGAAGCACAAAGTTCAAAAATGCGCTTGCCTTGATCGGTTGTGTGATGATGGATCATTGTTACTGGTAGCCCGGTTTCTTTGACTTCCAGTAATGGGCAGGGGTGATCATCCTCATTACAGGGAATCTGTGACCCATGCGAAAGCTGGTGGCAGGTGAAGTCTGTCCGTTCAATTGAACCGTTAGTTTGCTGTTTTTGGGCACTCTTATTTAACTGCAAAATCTTGTAATCTAGCCCGATAACCATCAGCGGGTCTGAGACCCCATCAATGACAGACTGTAAAAACTTATTGCGGTCTGCAAGAGTCTGTTCAGCTTCTTTCCGTTTACTGATGTCGTGAATAATTGAATAAAGTAAGGTTCGACCTTTGGCCTGAATCGGACTTCTGTATACTTCTACCGGGATGTTCTGCCCATCTGCCAAAGTATGAATACGCTCAAATTGTTGTTGCTTCTGATCTTTTGCGATGCCAAGTCGGTTGCGGACTTCAGTTTCTCCCAGTTGGTTGATTTGCCACATCTGCATATTTTTTAGTTGCTCACGACTGTATTGATAAAACTGGCAGGCGGCTGGATTTGCATCAACGATCCCGGCTGTTTCAGGATCGATTAAGAGCATGATTGATTGGGATTCTTCAAAGAAAACCTGGTACTGCTGTTGGCGTTCCAGTAGCTCACGGGTTTTGATTTTAACTTGCTGGCGAGTCCAGAGGGTGATGAACAGGAGCAGGCCAAGGATTCCTATCAGTGAGTAAATAATGGTTTTCAGCCAGCTTGGAAGGGTTGCCGAACCCTTGTCTCCAAGCCATTTATCGAGAAGCTGGTAGTAGATAGAATCTGTCGACTGCTTCCACTCTTGCAGCGTTTGATCAAAATCAGTCGCAAATTGCTTGGAGGTTGTGGATGCAAAAGCCGGACGAACCTGAATGGGTTTAATCATGATTGGTGAAGGGAAAAGGTTGAACTTCTGCTGATTTTTTATTCCGTAAATGCGCCCCACCATCGCCGCATCAACTGTGCCATTCTTAAGTTGGGAAAATGCTTCTTGGTAAGAGTCAACTTTCAAGTAATCAATTTTGATATCAAAGTTATCGGCTACCTGAAGCAGGCCCTGCTCGCCGAGGAAGTAGACATCTTGTTTTAGAACCGCTAATTTTTTCCCCGCTAATTCCAGGATCGAAGAACACTCAGAGTCTTGACGATGATAAATCTGTCCCCAACTACTGACGACAGTTTCTTCAGCAAAATGAAATTTGGTCGCCCGTTGCTCGGTGTAAGCAATGGCAGGCAGCATGTCAATATCGCCAGATGAGAGAGATTCGAGGCATTGTTGCCACTGACAGGGGACATATTCAATTGACCAATTTTTAGTTTTTGAAATTTGCTGCAAAAGGTCAGGAAATAAACCCCTGGCTTTGCCCTGCTCATCAACGAAGGTCAGCGGAGGATTGTTGTCAATCCCAATTCTGATAGCCGCAGTTTCCCCTTGACGGGGAAGCAGAAAGGTAAAACAGATAAGAAGGAGTAATCCCCAGCGTAATGTCAAAATATTTCCCCACGGCAGCAAAAAATTAATCATCAAGTATGCATGATTATTTCAGAATATCAAGTTTGTGGAGCTATTTCTTTTGTTGATTCAGTTTTAAAAGCTCATTCTTCAGCTTATGATAACTGGCAAGACGTTCTAAATTCAAGTCTCCGCGTTCAATTGCTTTGGTGACCGCACAACCGGGTTCAGTTTTATGCTGGCAGTCGTTGAACTTACAGTGTGCCGCCAGAGTTTCAATATCAGCAAATGATTCAATAAGATCCTCCGCTTCACCCCAAAGGTGCAGTTCTCGCATGCCGGGATTATCCATCAGGATGCCACCATCGGGAAACAGGATGAGTTCACGATGAGTGGTGGTATGCCGCCCTTTTCCGTCCGATTTACTGACGGCTCCAATTTTCTGTCGTTCTTCGCCAAGCATGCCATTAAGGATGGTCGATTTTCCGACCCCTGAAGATCCAAGCAAGGCAATGGTTCTTCCCGGTTGCATGTAATCAAAAAGGATATCGAGTTGTCCGGCATTGCGGGCCATAAACAGATGGACTGGGCTGGTACCGGAAACGGCTTCAACTTGGGCTTTGTAGTTTTCCGGATTTTCACATAAATCGGTTTTATTGAGCAGAACCACCGCATCAGCACCACTGCTGCTTACCAATGTCAGGTAACGTTCAATCCGACGTAGATTGAAATCACGATCGAGACCACTGACGATGAATACCAGATCGACATTGGCAGCAATGACCTGTTGTTCAACGCGTTCTTTTCCCTTACGGGTTCCGGGAAGGTTGCGAGAGAAGGAGCTTTTGCGTTCCAGCAGGGCATGAATAATCCCGCGCTGATCGGGCTGTGGCTCGACTATGACCCAATCGCCGACAACTGGAAGATCGACACGACCACCTGCTTTAAAGCGAACTTTCCCGGTAAAACGAACTGTCATTTCTCCTTGAAGTGACCAGACTCGGAAATAATTCTTTTCGCCGCGGATCACTCTGGCAGGCAGATATCCAGATTGTTTCCAGGGTTGAAACTTCTCGGTAAAAAATGGGGACCAGCCCCAATCTTCAAGGGTCATTTGTTGAACCTTTCAGAACGGCCCAATGGCAGATTAAACAGGAGGAGTCCACTCGCAATAAGGATTATCCCGATCAGGTGATAACCTTGAAAACGTTCCCCCAGAAACAGGATCGCAAGCAACGAGGCAAATAAAGGAATCAGGTTGATATATAATCCCGCTCGATTTGCACCAATCTCATGGATTCCTTTATTCCAACACAGATAAGCTAAGATTGATGGACAAAAAGCAACATAGAGCAGGCTGAAAATGACGGGTTGGGTTAATTCCAGAGGGGGCATTTGTTGAGATTCCCAAAAATACAACGGTAATAGCAGCACCACTCCGACAGCAAATGTTGTGGTTAAAAAGCTCATTGGATGAATATCTGGCCGCCTGCGCAGTAAAACGGAATATAAGGCATAGAAACAAACCGCTAACAACATCAACAAATCACCGCTAACAAATTCGAGCTGCAGCAGCCTTTGCCAGCTCCCATGGATGACAATATAACCGGCTCCCAAGGTACAAAGAGTGATGGCAAATAACTGAAAGCGCGAGATACGATCTCGAAATAGCGCAAAGCTGATCACGACAATAACTACAGGCATCACCGCCTGAGTTAACGCAATATTGAGGGCAGTGGTGCTATGAGCTGCGGTATAGAGCAGGGTGTTGAACGAAGCAATACCGAACAAGCCGAGAAGAAATATAATTTTCCAGCCCGCTTTGATTTTTGGCCAATCCCGCCAAACCTGTTTCCAGGTAAAGGGGAGCAGAATAGCCAGAGCAATGACCCAGCGCCAGAAAGACATGGCAACTGGCGGGATCAATTCCGCAACTCCACGGGCAAGAACTGAATTTCCAGCCCAGAATAAAGGCGGTAATATCAAGAGTAAGTAGGTCTGGGAGAATTTATTTTTCATTCAATCATTGATTCGGGTTAGAGGGTGAGTCGCGAGAGTAGCACAGGAACGGCTGTTTCAACGCGCAAAATTCTCTTTCCCAAGCTGATTGGAAGAAAGCCGCAACTTTGCAGTTTTTCTACTTCGTAGGGAATAAACCCCCCCTCCGGGCCGATCGCTAATGTTGCTTTTTGCCTGAGACCGTGAGGACAAGCTGACTCAGCCCCGGGATGGGCAACATAGGCAGCTGTTGTTTCGATTATGCTCGGCATCTCATCTTCGACAAAAGGCTTAAAACGGGGGCGCAGATGGATTTCTGGCAGAATTGTATCACGGGCTTGTTCCAGCCCGAGGAGCAGTTGCTGGTTTAGTTTTTCTGGTTGCAGCAGTGGGCTGCTCCAGAAACTTTTATCAACCCGGTAGCTGTTGATCAGGTAAATTTGTTTGACTCCAAGAGAGCTGACACTCTGTAATATCCGCTTCAACATTTTTGGGCGTGGTAAGGCCAACAGTAGAGTGATCGGCAGTGGAGCTGGTGGTTGCTGGTCAAGCTGGATCTCCATTTCCAGCCCATATTTATCCAGACTTATAATTTTTCCAGTTCCTAATAACCCATTGAGTTTTCCAACGCGCAACTTATCTCCGATGGCGGCACGTTGAACGCTCACGATATGTTCCTGGCGGCGGCCGGAGAGTCGTGCTCGGGTTTGGTCAACAAAATCGTCTTTATCCAGCAGGATCACATTCATAGGGGCAGATGTAACAGGAGGACTGATACCGTAGCACTGAGCAATCCAAATAAAAGGCTCCACAGGCCATTACGAATCAGCCTATATTTACGTGTCAGGCGATGTTTACCCAAATAATAAATTTCATGAAAATAAGCATCGTAGAGTTTTTTTCTATCGGTAATGGTCTCTAAAAACTGCTCTTTAAACTCATCTTCAGAGAGGTCACTAAAGGAGCGAAAGTAGAACAGATTGGTTTGGTCGGTCACATGAAATGGCGGAATAATCGCCAGGATTGAAAAGATCACTGCCAGAATCCCGGAGCTGGCTAATAACAGTGTGGTGATCA
>JASFYS010000126.1:0-5019 GCA_045047095.1 Desulfuromusa sp.
ATTTGATACCTTCATTGGCAAGAATTTCCTGGAGCAATCCAGCCTGCGCCCGATCCCAATAATTAAAAACATGCAGCTTTTTCATAGTAACCAGTATATCATTTATTCCAAAGACACTGAGAAAGATTATTTTAATCACCAGCCACATAAAAATTCACAACTGAAGATTCAGTTTATCAGCATGGAATAATAAACATTATGCAAGAGATAATCCGGCAAATTCTGACCTCCAGAGTTTATGAGGCGGCAGTAGAAACTCCACTCGAAGAAGCGGTTGACCTATCTGTTGAACTGCAGAATCGTATTCTTTTAAAACGGGAAGATTTGCAACCAGTTTTTTCTTTTAAACTGCGTGGTGCCTACAACAAAATTGCGCACCTTTCTGCGGCAGAAAAAAACAATGGGGTCATTACAGCCTCTGCGGGAAATCATGCTCAGGGAGTTGCTTTTTCAGCACAAAAGCTGGGGCTGAAGGCTTTAATTGTAATGCCAGCCACAACCCCGCAGATTAAAATTGATGCAGTCAAAGCCTTTGGCGCAACAATAGTTCTCTATGGAGACAATTATTCCGAAGCTGCTGAACGCTGCAAAGAGATACTTGCTGAAACTGGCATGACTTATATTCATCCCTTTGATGACAAACTGGTTATTGCAGGTCAAGGAACTGTGGCAGATGAATTATTGCGCCAGAGTGCAGGAAATATTGATGCCGTCTTTGTCCCGATTGGTGGCGGTGGCCTCATTTCTGGAATTGGTGCTTATTTTAAAGCCCTGTCTCCCGAAGTAAAAGTGATTGGTGTTGAGCCCATTGACAGCGATGCCATGTATCAATCTCTACAGGCCAACAAACGGGTGACCTTGCCATCAGTTGGAATCTTTGCCGATGGTGTTGCAGTGCGGCAAGTCGGCAAACTGACCTTTGATTTATGTCGCCAGCATGTTGATGAAATTATTCGCGTCAATACCGATGAGCTCTGCAGTGCCATCAAGTCAATTTATCACGCGACTCGATCAATTGTAGAGCCTGCCGGAGCCCTAGGAATGGCCGGGCTGAAACAATACGTGCAGAAACGGGGTATCACCAACCAAACGCTGGTAACAATTAACTCCGGGGCGAATATGAACTTTGAACGACTTCGCTATGTTTCGGAGCGAACTCAAACCGGTGAAGGACGTGAATCTCTTTTTGCCGTGACGATCCCTGAAAAACCGGGGGCATTACGTTATTTTTGTAACAATATTCTTAATAAAACCGACATTACTGAGTTCAATTATCGGTTAGCTGATCGCAACCAGGCTCAGGTTTTTATCGGGGTGACCATTGGCAACGGAACAACCCGCAAAGAGTTTTCAGCCCAATTAAATCATGCAGGCTACAAAACCATCGATCTGACCGATAATGAGCTGGCAAAAACCCACCTCCGCTATATGATCGGCGGCCGCTCAGCAGAAGCAAACCGTGAGCAGCTGTTTCGCTTCTGGTTTCCAGAACGACCCGGTGCATTAATCAAATTTCTGGCTGATATGGGAGAAGGGTGGAATATTTCGCTGTTTCACTACCGCAGCCAGGGAGGAGAATTTGGACGGGTTTTAATCGGGCTGGAAATCCCGGATCAGAGTGAGCAACAGCTGAAAACCTTTTTCGATAATCTTGGGTACCATTATATTGAGGAAACCAATGACCCAGCTTACCAGCTGTTTCTACATTGAATTATTTCAGCTAAAATCAGACCTTACAGACACGGTGCGATTAAGCACGTCACTTCCCCTTTTGCTCGGGAGAAGAAAAGTGACGTACTGCTATCAATTGCTTTCAGGTGCCGGGAGAAAAAGCCATGAGCTCGAATTTTGCTGACAAACAGCAGATGCAACATCGCTTGTTTTTTGAGTTATCCCGGATGTTTGGCCAGGAAGTGCCACTTTACGACAAGTCTCTGCTTGTCAACACTGTTTGCAACAAGACAGTCTGTAAACTGTTTGGTCACCTCTATGACGGTTTCACCATTTCCGATGAGCACCTCGAAAAGACCAGTGGCGAAAGACATGGCGCAATTCGGATCGGAAAACCATCAGAATACCGATGGATAGCAAGACTATTTGCCACATTTGCGATGGAGCCCCATAATTTTTATGATATGACCGATGTCGGAGCGAAAAGCCAGCCAATCATTGCAACTGCTTTTCGTTCAAAACTCAATCCTGGTCATCGGGTCTTCTGCTCCTTGTTAATGACGGATTACTTTGACCTCACCACTCGGAAACGCATCGAGACCCTGCTGGAAACACGAGAAGTTTTTTCTGAAAAAGCCAAAGACTTAATCATCAAAGATGAAAAGCAAGGTGGACTCGACTGGGACGATGCCAACGAGCTCATTTCCGAATGCGTCAACCTGATCTTCAAGTGGACGGGGAAAGCCCACGACTATCAACTTTATAAAGATCTATGCGCTACAGGTTTTAAAATTGCAGCAGATATTGCATGCTTTAAGTCCCATCACCTGAATCACCTGACACCAAATACACTAGATATTGACCTCTACACAGCGGCGATGAAGTTCTGCATGGGAGAAATGGATGTCACAAATTTTCAGCAACGTGCCAAAATTACGTTGAATCGGCTGGTAGAATTTGCCGACCGAAACTATCTCAAATTACACTTTAAAATACTGACAAGGACACAAATTGACGTGTTTGAGATGAGACAGGTCACTGCGGAAAGTTTTTGGCAGCTGGTCACTGAGCTGTCGCAACGCTTATGTCAGCCCGACTTGCAATTACATAAATTGAAGCATTCCGGCTTCAAAGATCACACCGAAGGTCCTCCTGTAGGAATCCCTGTCCTGTTGCGGCAGGATGCATATAAAGCATTGAGTGAACCGGTTACCTTCAGTAATTCTGATGGTGCGGAGTTCCAAGCCTCTCATAGCGCTCGATTCGGGGAAATTGAACAACGTTTTTATGCCACCACTCCACTCGGTCGTTCACTGTACGACCGCTGCCTGACGGATGCTGAGAGAGACAGCGCAAAGCGAAATGCCACTAGTAATGAAGAGCGATACACACAGGCCTTTGCCGCCTATCCCAGGGCGCTTCCAGAATTATTGGAACAGAAACTTGTTTATTGTTTATTCTATCCGACACAACCAGGGCGTGCCGCCAAGGGAAATATCACCACGACTGACATCAGCAAACTGATCCGCTTGGGATATGTGGACTATCAAGGGTTGCGTTACGAAGACTTTCTGCCGACCAGCGCTGCAGGAATTTTCGCCTCAAACCTCAACCAATACGGGACGAAATCAACTGCAGCCGAAAAATCCGTTTACTGCCAGGCAATGCTCGAAGAAATTCTCGAACGCAAGATTGTAGATGCAAACTTGACCTACGCTGGCCTGCAGGCAGAATCGTTGCTGAATGTTTACTCTCAGCTTGGCCTGGTTGATACACTCACTCCAATGGAAAAATTCGAATTAGAGCGAGCCATGGCAGAAGTCAAAAAGATTAAATTGGATATCGACTTTTCTTCGACAAATTAAGCTACTTGCCTCCGCTAGTGATGGTCAGATTGAAGCTATTTTAGACAACATACAGGTCTGTATCAGCACTCTTTCCAATTTGGTGCCCGTTTCTCCAGAAATGCGGCAACACCCTCTTCTGCATCATCCGTCGCACACAATGTAGCAAACAGATCATCCATGCTATCCAGTCCTTGATGATAGGGGACATCCTGCAACCGCTTCAACCCCTCTTTACCAATGCGCAGAGCAATCGGGCTTTTAGAAATCAATTTTTCGGCCAATTTAAGGGTCTCCGCTGCCAGATCTTCATCGGCTACAACCTTGTTGACCAAACCTAATTTTTCAGCCTCTGCAGCACTGATCATCTCCCCGGTCAGAACCATTTCCATGGTTTTCTTCTTACCGATAATCTTTGCCATTGGTGCTGCCGGGCCCAGGCAGATCAATCCCACATTGATTGCAGTAGTGCCAAAAGTTGCTGTCTCTGCAGCAACAGTCATGTCACAAGCAAAAGAAAGACCAGCGCCATTGGCCAAAGCAAAACCCTGCACCGAAGCGATTGTTGGTTTATTCAACTTATCCAGAGTGTGATAAAAAACATCGATCCCATAGAGAAATTTTCGATACTCTTGATGGGTTTTATTATTGAACTGATCCAGAGAAATACCGGTACAGAAATGCTTTCCTGCGGCATTAATAACAATCACCCTGACCTCATCATCATCTTCCATAGCCCATAACGCCTGATCCAGTTGATCAGCAAATTCGGGGGTAAAAGTATTCATCTGCTCAGGGCGATTCAGGGTAATAAAGCCGATACGCTTTGCTTTACGGGTTAAAATTAAATTTGCAGACATTCGATCCTCCATTGAATAGATACAACATTATTTCTAGCCAGTTTAATTCAACTCCCCAGCAGAGGAAACTATTTTTTCAATAATTTTCAGACTTGCCTCCAGCAGAAATTTAATATATGATTTGTCGAATGTATAAAGATCATTTAAATGGAGACAAGTGCCTTGCCAATTTTTGAATACCACTGCAGTAATTGTGGCAAAACAATTGAAAAAATTCAACGTAAACCACTAGAGGATGTCCCCTGTCCTGCGTGCGGCAAACCTGCAGCACGGACAGTATCTTTAACGTCGGTTGCGGCAATTTCAAGTGGTGGTGGAGGCTGTAGTGCTCCGGCCAGTAGCGGTTTTACTTGAGGTTAGTTGCGGATGGCGTGTCCACCCACAACACTTTTATTTTTTTATTGAGGGATCATTTCAGTCACATTTCGAAAAAATCATCACAAAAGAAAAAAGGAGATCTAGAAAAATGTTACAGATTACCGACACAGCACGTGAAAAGTTCAAGGAATTAATGAAAGAACATACGGGGAAATTTCTCCGCGTAGTTTTTGAAGGCTTTGGCTGAGGCGGTCCCAGCCTGGGATTGACTCTGGACGAGTCAAAAGATGAGAAACAACTCTATACCGTCAATGAAATCAAATTAT
>JASFYS010000127.1:0-13460 GCA_045047095.1 Desulfuromusa sp.
CTTCGGTCTCGTGCTGGGCTTTGATCTGAATATAACTGCTAGCAAAAGCGGGACTGTCCCCGTACGGGGGCTGTTCCAAGCTTTTGCGGTGCGAACCACCACAGTTTTAAAACCGTAAAACCGGGACAGCCCCCGACGGAACTGGGGAGAGTCCCGGCTTTACTAACAGTCGTGCTGAACAGTTATGCTATTTTAAAATTTAGAAGAGATTCAATCGCGAAAACGTTTGAGCAATTCCTGATACTGATCGATGCGCCGGTCACGGAAAAATGGCCAGATTTGGCGAACTTTCTCGCTGTAATCAAGATCAATGTCGATACATAAAAGCTCTTCCTGGTCTACACTTGCTCGGGCGAGAATTTCCCCCTGACATCCGGCAACAAAACTGCTTCCCCAAAAATCTATTCCAGCGGTAGCTTGACTTGGATCAGTTTCAAAACCGACGCGATTGGCCGCGATAAGCGGGATTCCATTAGCAACTGCATGTCCTTGCTGGACAGTCATCCACGCGGCTAGCTGGCGCTGTTGCTCGGCCGGTTTGTCGTCTGGGTCATAGCCGATGGCAGTTGGATAGATGAGTATTGCTGCTCCTGCCAGAGCCATCAGGCGTGCTGCTTCGGGATACCATTGGTCCCAACAGATAAGGACCCCCAACCTTCCAACTGAAGTTGTAATCGGATTGAAGCCCAAATCACCAGGAGTAAAATAGAATTTTTCATGGTAACCGGGATCATCGGGGACATGCATTTTCCGATAAATTCCCGCGATGCTCCCGTCTTTTTCCAGAACCACGGCGGTGTTGTGGTATAACCCTGGCGCGCGTTTTTCAAACACTGAAATGACCAGAACAATTCCTAGCTCTTTTGCCAGTTGACCCAATTTTTTTGTTGTTGACCCAGGGATGCTTTCTGCCAGATCAAAGTGAGCAAGATCCTCTGTCTGACAAAAATAGCGATTGCTGTGCAGTTCCTGTAAAACAATTAACTTGGCTCCTTGTGCCGCTGCATTGGCGATATGCTGACAACTCTTTTCAATATTTGTTTTTTGATCCGCAGTGCAACTTTGCTGTACCAAGGCAACCTTTAATGCTTTCATGACAGAACCCCCTGTGGAAGTTGCATGGTGATACAGTGGAGCGAACCATGTTGTTTGATCAGCGGCCGGCAATCTATGCCGATAATTTCTCGATTGGGGAACGCTTTGCCAAGTATTTTTACGGCCAAGGTGTCCGCCGGATCGTTATAGGTTGGCACCAGGATTGCCTTATTGATGATCAGAAAATTTGCATATGACGCAGGTAAGCGATCCCTGCAATCATAACAGGCCTGAGGCCAGGGGAGAGGGAGTAACCGGAACGGTTCACCGCTCTTGGTTTTGAACTGTTTAAGTTGCTGCTCCATTTTTTTGAGTGCTGGATAGTGTTCATCCTCAACGCTATCGCACTGGACGTAAAAAATTGTGTTGTCTGGACCCAACCGAGCCAAAGTATCAATATGTGAATCGGTATCATCTCCAACCAGCCAACCATGATCAAGCCAGAGAAAATGATCAACGCCAAGTTGCTTAGAGAGTTCTGATTCCAGTATTTTTCTATCTAAATGTGGATTGCGATTGGGGTTGAGAAGGCATGCTGTTGTCGTCAGCAATGTTCCACAGCCATCACTTTCTATACTGCCACCTTCTAGAACCATGTCGATAGGTTGTCTGGTGATATGTTGAAATATTTTTGTGTTATGCAGGGACTGTGTGGACTGATTATCTTTGTCCGCCGGGAATTTTAATCCCCAACCGTTAAAATTAAAATCGAGCAGTTGTGGCTGGGTGTCGTTATAAATGGTGAGTGGTCCGAAATCACGAATCCAGGTGTCGTCAGTGTCAATTTGTTGCAGCAGAATGCGGGTGAAATCAACATTTGCTCTTTCCAGGGTATCACGAACAATAGTCACATCTGGTGCAATAATAATAACTATTTCGAAGCGGCTAAGCTGACGGATTAACTCAATATAGACGTCTGTGACTTGATCAAGGAAAGGCTGCCAATCTGTTTGTTCATGTGGCCAGGCCAGTAGAATTGCATCCTGCGGCTCCCATTCAGCTGGGAGCCGCCGTGTGGTTGCGAGGCAATGATTCATTATCGACCTACTCTAATAAACCTACTTATTCTGTCGCAGTTGGTTCTTCGATTGATACACTTTCAACCACGATCGCGTCTTTCGGGACATCCTGATGATGACTGTTATTTCCGGTGCTGACCTTGGCAATCTCATCCACCACATCCATCCCTTCGACCACTTGTCCAAAAACAGCATAGCCATAGCCGTTTGGAGTTTTGCCTTGATGGTTGAGAAAGTCATTATCAGCTAAATTGATAAAAAATTGGCTGCTGGCACTATCAACGATCTGGGTGCGAGCCATAGCGAGTGAGCCCCGAAGGTTTTTTAATCCATTATCGGCTTCATTCTTGATTTCTTCCCGAGTTTTTTTCTGCGCCATTTCAGGGGTAAACCCACCACCCTGAATCATAAAGTTCGGGATAACCCGGTGAAAAATTGTCTGTTCATAATAGCCATCGCGGACATAATTGAGAAAATTTTCGGTACTGATAGGCGCTTTTTCCACGTTTAATTCAATAACGATGTTTCCTTTGTTGGTGCTCATTTTTACAAGTGGTTGGGTACTCATAGCAAACTCTCCTGAGAATAATTATCACCGATATATTGATGGCGTCGCAAAAAGTCCGCCCCACGGCGTTGCAGCGGTTTTTCAAGACCTTGATATACTGTATGTATGTCTTCGTCCTTGAAAAACCACGACCCCTTGTGGGACGAAATTTTTGCTTAGCCATCTGATTTGTTTTTGCGAGACCATCATATATTGATCCAATTTCAGATTCCAAATTTCCATTAATGTGTAGTTGATACCATATTTTTCAGTGCGATGGATAAGAAATGCGCGGGGGAGTGACGGTTTAATCTGTCACCATTATATTGATCAGGGTTAACTAAACGTTGTTCCAGCTTTGAGAAGTTCAATGAATTGCTCATTCGGTACCGGTTTGCTGAAAAGGTAACCTTGATAGAGACGACAGCCTTTTTCTTCCAGAAAGTCAAGTTCAAATCTGGTTTCCACTCCTTCTGCGATGACTTTAAGATCCAAGTGGGTAGCCATGGAGATAATTGTGTCTACAATCGCAGCATCACTACTATCGGTTTCAATGTCACGAACAAAGGATTGGTCAATTTTTAAAATATCCAGGGGCATTTTTTTCAGGTATGTAAGGGATGAGTACCCGGTACCAAAATCGTCAATGGATAGCTCGATACCAAGCTTTTTCAGTGCTTCCATTTTTTCAATGGTATCGAGAATGTTGTCAATCACCATTCCTTCGGTCAGCTCGAGTCCCAACAGGGTTGGGTCTGCCCCAGTCTGTTCCAGAATGCCCTGTACCTGACTGACAAAATGCGGTTGGCGGAACTGGCGTGGGCTGACATTAACAGCAAGGTGGTGAATGGATAACCCGCGGTCACTCCAAGCTTTTAGATGTTCGCAAGCTGTCTGTAAAACCCACTCGCCTATTGGCAAAATAAGGCCGGTTGCTTCTGCAACTGGAATAAAGGTTGCGGGTGAAATAAAACCTTTTTTCGGGTGTTGCCAGCGAGCCAGGGTTTCTGCCCCGAGAATCTTACCTTGACCGTCCACCTGGGGTTGGAAAAAGAGCGACAATTCACCCCGCTCCAAGGCGTAGCGTAACTCTTTTTCAACAGCCAGCCGGTTATCAGCTGCTTCCTGCATACTTGGCAGAAAGAATCTTATCGTGTCCCGCCCATCATCTTTGGCTCGGTACATGGCGGTATCAGCATAGCGGAGGATGTCATTTCCGGTTTCTTGTCTATTTTTGCCAGAGGGAAACATGGCAACACCAATACTTGGGGTGATGTGGAGTTCATGCCCGCCAATAATATTTTTTTCCGCTAATCGGGTCTTGATTTGCTCAGCTTTTTGTTGTGCCATTGCTGCAGCATTGGTTGAATCTTTGCCAAGATCAGAAAGGAGTATGACAAACTCATCTCCACCAAGTCGTGAAACGGTGTCTACGCCACGCAGATCACTAAGCAAGCGTTTGGAAATTGCTTGCAGCAGGGCATCACCAATGGGATGTCCCAAAGAGTCATTGATATTTTTGAAGCGATCCAGATCAAGGAATAGCATGGCACCAAAATGACCATAACGGCGCGCATGGGAGATATTTTGTTCCAATCGATCAAGTAACAGGCGCCGGTTGGGAAGTTCAGTTAAAGCATCGTAAAACGCAAGATGTTCAATTCTGGCCTCAGCTTGTTTTCGATCTGTCACATCACGCAAGGTTGCACAAATTTTATCGTCGGCTGGATCCTCAGCCATCTGGTAGCTGGCATTGAGGGAGCAGGGAATCAACGATTTATCTTTATCCTGGAGCTGAAGGTCATAGTCAGAAATTCTAGTTTCGGCTTTTAGCTGGGTGCGCAAGCGAACTCTATCTCTCAGGCCGGGGACAATCTGATCGATATTGGTGTTGAGAATATCTTCGCGACTATATTGCGATATGTGTGAGATAGATGGACTGATTTCGGTTATTCTTCCATCAAGACGCAGTTCCAGATAAACGTCCTGCAGGTTATCAAAAATGCCCCGGTATTTCTGTTCGCTGTTTTTTAATTTAACATGTGATTGGTTGAGATCTTTGACTGCTTTCTGCAGGGCACGTGTTCGTTTGGTGACTTCTTCTTCCAGATGTTCCTGATAAGCGCGGTTCTCAACAATAAGCCGGGATCGTTCCATAGCCTGATTAATGGCATGGAGCAGAATTGACATGTCCTGTATTGGCTTTAATAGATAGTTCCAGGCACCACAGCGTATAGCTTCGATGGCATCACCAATAATACCGGTGCCAGAGACAACAATAATCGGAGTGTCCGGGGATTCACGGGTGATTTTTTTGATAACTTCAAGGCCATCAACTTCGGGCATCCGGAGATCACAGAGCACCAGGTCCGGATTTTTTTGAGCAAAAAGTTTCAGCCCTTCTCGCCCATTTTTTGCCTCAATGATCTGATAATCGTAATCTTCCAAAAACATCCTGAAACTGTCACGGATGTTTTCTTCATCATCTATCGTCAGAATGACAGGGTTTCTACGCTGCGTCATTTATAAAGTTCCTTGGTCAACTCATTAAAAAAATGAATTATAAATGAGTTGTTAATTAACGTGCAAGAGCCTGAATAGTTTTCTCAGTTTCAGCCCGGAAAATTTCATATGCTTCTTCAGTCAGGTAGAACTTTTCTCGATACTCATCAGGAATTCCACGCAGACAGGTATCACCATTTGCGCCGTAATTGAATTTGTAGCTCAGGAGATTAGCGACATGAGTTGCCGCGATAACATCCTGATCCATGGGGGTTGAATGGGGGTGATGATGCCAGCAAATTGCGTTAACGATAAAGGGTGGCAACGCCCACCATTCAGCGAGAAAGCTACCAAGTTCTGCGTGTTGGGTTCCATAGATTTCCATTTCGGTTTCGGTCAAGGGGCATCTTCTTTTTATAGCGAGTGCAATTGCTTTCTCAAATTGAGCAGGAAAATAGCTGGCTGCTACCAGTTTACCCATGTCATGCAACAGCCCGGCTACAAAGGCACGATCATGTTGAATAAAATCTGTCGGGAAAAGCGATTTAATCAAAAGCCTGGAAAGAACTGCAGTCGCCATCGAATGTTTCTTGAATTTGCCGAAATCGAAACCCTTTATATCGGGTAGCTTTCCTGCAAGCGTGCGATTAACTGCTTCTGAAAGGATAAGGTTTTCAACAATATCCGTTCCCAGAACGATGATTGCTTTTTTGATCGTATCAACTTGGAAGCGTTGGCCGAAAAGTGCGGAGTTAGCCCAGTGTAGCAGCGCAGTGGAAATGGCAACATCCTGACTGATATAGTCAGCCATTCTTTCGATATCAACTTCGTCCCCGACAACACAAGAACGAACGTTGGAGTAACTTTCTGGGAGTGGTGGCAGGAGTGGAATTGAATTAATCAAGGTCTGAAATTCCAGGCTATGTTTTTTTTGCTGGATGCTTTGACGTATAGCGCTCCGGATGATCTCTTTTAATTCCTGGTCGACCCAGGGTTTGGGTATGATCTGCTGGACATATCCTTCCCCCAGGGTTTTAACAATATCATCCTGTTTGGCGGAGTCCATCATCGCCATACGTACAAGTGCTGGGTAGAGGTCGTGGATTTTTGCAAAGAGTTGGATGCTGTCCTGATCTGCTGTTAGAACATCAGAGACAATCAGGTCGGTTGAATTGTCCTGTAAAAATTCCAGTGCTTTCTGGGGGCTGGATACAAAGTGACAATCCCAGTGTTCATCGTGCAGGAGCTGCTGTAATACTTCCAGAATGCTTTGTTCTTTATCGACAAAAAGAATTTTAGTGGTTGCATTATTCATAGAGTAAAAACCCGTATTTTTATGTATCGGAACCTTGACAGCTTGCAGGGAGGAGTGCTCTTCGACACCTCATTTTTAGACATTGTGCCACAAAAAAATACATTTGTTAACTATTATTTATTTATTTTAATTCATTATTGCTGAGGGAGATGCTGGGGAACAGCCTTGGCTCTTGCTTCTGAAGTTTCAGGATTTCACAATTTTCGTAACAGATTTGCCGAAACTCAGTTGAAATCGGTTCATCATCATCTGCACTTTTCCAGAAGAAGGTGGCTGTTTTTAAAGCCCTTGCAAATTCTGCTGCGACTTTGTTGCGCAGTGGCGGTGTGTCTCCAGACGGGTTGCAAAGCTATTTTCAAAAGAGATGGTTGATGGCGTCGCAAAAAGTCCGACCTCCGGTGTTGCAGCGGTTTTTCAGGACCTCGACCTACTATATATAGGCCTTCGCCCCTGAAAAACCACTACGCCTTGTAGGACGAAATTTTTGCTTAGCCATCTTATTCTTTTTTGCGAGTGCATCATGGTTGTTTTATCTGGGGCTTTTAAATGGATGTTATTTAGAACCTACGTTGTTTTTTCCGGGATATTTTACCAATCAACCAACCGCCAAGAAAAACCCCGGCTCCGGCAAGAAACCACTGAATCATGTTAGAACGATGGAAATTTTGGTTTTCTTCACGCAGAACCAGCAGTTCACTATTCAGCATGTTGTTTTCTTCGACGAGTTTTTCATTCTCATGGCTTAAATTGAGAACATTCTCAGATTTACTCAGTAAGGTTTTGTAATCACTGGTTGCTTTGTTCAATTCCAGGCGAGTCTGGTCTAATTGTGCCGAAAAGTCAGCAATTTGGTTTTTCTGAGTGCTCGCTTCACCCTGGATGGCTTGGGAACTCTGCAGTTGAGCTTCCAGCTGTTGTTCCAGGGTCATAATTTTATCTTTTAATCGTTTGATTTGAACACTTTTAGGTACGGCTTTGCTGACGTAATGAGCCAGAATATAGCCTTCAGTTCCTTTTGGGGTGACAACTTTGACATAGGTCTTGCCATCTTCCAGAATTTCTACCGGAGTGGATGTCGGTATCGTTTCCAGAATTTTAAATTGGTTTCCCTGACCGCTTCGTACTGTCACGAGCAGCTGGTCAGATATATAGCGGGTTTCCGCATAAGCCGGAACAGCGACAATGAGAAACAGGATGCTCAAAAAGATATAGTCTGGTAAATATTTCATATCAAACTCTCTATTAAGTTTGTTGTTTAGCAACTAAGTGCGGATATTACAGCCATAAAACTGTAAATTCAAGAGTTAGGAGATTATTTTATGATGCATGGCCATAATATTTCTAGTTCAGAGTGAATCTGAGGTAAAAAAACAAACTGACTGTGGACACAATGAGACTTAAGATCAGAGTTGCGTGGAGGTGGTCTCTCTTACGTCGTAGTCGATTGCTGTTGAGGATGAGGCCAACAACGCTGGCTATTAAACTCAACAGAAGCATGATGCCGATATAGCTGATGAGATCCATATTCCAGGCCGGATTCAAACGTTGAACCCCGTAGAAATGATCAAGAAAATTCATATTCTTTGGTTTGGCTATGGCGATAAGGCAGACGGCAAGAAATAAAGAAATGACCGCGATGCCATTTGCCCAGGCCAGCGAGCGAAGAATTAGATCTGGGTGCTTGCGTCGGTTACTGAGTCTCAGGCTCATCGATTGATCCCTCTCAAAGGTTCCAGCAGGATTGTTCGTTGGTATCTGTTTATGCTATTATAGCCGGAATTATTCAGGAGCAGAACAGGAAAATAAACAGATGGAAAATGCAGAAACTAATACCGGTAATAAAACCAAGGTTTGCGACAAAACAAAAGAGCAGATCACAACGCCATCACTCTTTAAAGTTTTGATGCACAATGACGATTATACCACTATGGAGTTTGTCGTTGAGGTTTTGCGGGAGATTTTCTGTAAGCCTGCAACCGAAGCAGAAAAAATCATGCTGACGATCCATTTTCAAGGGGTTGGTTATTGCGGAACTTTCCCTTATTCAATAGCAGAAACCAAGGTCGATCGGGCACGTTTGAAGGCTCGTAAGGCAGGATTTCCATTGCGATGTACGCTTGAGGAGGCCTAGCAGTCTGTCGGACTATCAATGGACTGGCTGCAAATCCGTCCATTTGGCTCATATTTCAGCTCCTTTTCGACCAATAGCTACGGCTATTACTCTCAAATGAGCCAAAATCTGATCTCAAACGGACAAATTTTCACTTCAGTCCAGATAGCCCGACAGACGGCTAGTGGCTCTGAATACGACAGTTGATATATGACAGGACACACAGATGGCAGAGATGTTTAAACAGGATGTTCAGATTGCATTTACTCTGGCGGTTCGTGAGGCACAGCGGCGGCGGCATGAATATCTGACGACCGAGCATGTGCTTTACGCGTTGCTCTTTGAGGGGGGAGGCCAGCAGATTTTGACCTCTTGTGGCGGTGACATTGACGGGTTGAAAAAGGATCTGGAAGGGTTCTTTGATGCGCACCTTGAGCCTCTTCCTGAAACGGCTGAAGTTGTTGATGATGAAGATGTTCCTCGGCAGACATTAGCTTTGCAGCGAATGTTACAGCGAACGGTCTTACATATGCAGGCTTCCCAGCAGGCAGCGGTTGGAGTTGGTGACTTGCTTGCAGCAATTCTGGAAGAAGAAAATTCCCACGCCTGTTTTTTCCTGCGGCAACAAGGCATTGAACGTGTTGATCTCCTCGATCGCATTTCACATGGCCAAACCGCCAGTGGCTCAAGTGAAAAACCAAAACAGCAACCGGTTAATCCAACTCCAGGGGAACGACCCAAACCAAAACAGCAACCTGCTGATCCTCTGAAATCCTTCACGATTGACCTGATTGCCCGAGCAAAAGATGGCAAGATTGATCCTCTCATCGGGCGGAGTCAAGAGTTAGAGAGAACTATTCTGATTCTTTGCCGCCGGCGGAAAAATAACCCCCTCTTTGTCGGTGAACCGGGAGTCGGAAAAACTGCAATGGCTGAAGGTTTGGCATTGCGGGTTGCCGAAGGAGATGTTCCTGATCTGCTCAAGAAAGCTGAGCTATTTACCCTTGATATGGGAGCATTGCTGGCGGGCACAAAATTTCGGGGGGATTTTGAAGAGCGTCTTAAGGCAGTTGTCAACGCATTGCAGAAGCGTGAGCAGGCAATCCTTTTCATTGATGAAATCCATACCATTGTTGGTGCTGGAGCAACGAGCGGAGGGTCGCTGGATGCTTCCAATATCCTCAAACCGGCACTGGGTTCTGGTGAATTGCGCTGCATCGGTTCGACGACCTACGAGGAATATCGTAACCTGTTTGACAAGGATCGTGCCCTGTCTCGCCGGTTTCAGAAAATTGATCTACACGAACCGAGCAGTGATGAGACCTTTGAAATCCTCAAAGGTTTATGCCCCCATTATGAACAACATCATAAAGCGCATTACACCGAAGAAGCTTTGGAATCAGCGGTGCAACTTGCGGTCAAACACCTGCCACAACGACATTTGCCAGATAAGGCAATTGATGTAATTGATGAGGCCGGGGCTCAACATCGTTTGGATGGTTACCCAAAGCGTTCGATAGGTGTTAATGAAATTGAGCGGGTCGTGGCACGGATGGCACGGGTTCCGATGCGGACGATTGCTGGCAGTGATCGCCACCGGCTTCGCTATCTTGAGCGGGATCTGAAACGGGTGGTTTTTGGTCAAAATCCGGCGCTGGAAAGTTTGGTCAAGTCAATTCATCGTTCCCGGGCTGGCCTTGGACATCCCGATAAACCTGTCGGCTCACTCCTTTTTACTGGCCCGACCGGGGTGGGTAAAACCGAAGTTGCAAAACAGCTTGCGCAGCAACTTGGGGTGAAATTTTTACGTTTTGACATGAGTGAATACATGGAGAAACATTCGGTTGCTCGATTGATCGGGGCTCCTCCCGGCTATGTCGGTTTTGATCAAGGGGGATTGTTGACGGAGGACGTAGGTAAAAATCCCTGGTCAGTGCTCCTGCTTGATGAGATTGAAAAAGCCCATCCAGATTTATTTAATATCTTGTTACAGGTTATGGATCATGGAACTTTGACTGACAACAATGGCAAAGAAGTCGATTTTCGTAATGTCATATTGATTATGACCAGCAATGTTGGCGGGCGGGATATGAATACCGTCCCCATCGGCTTTGGCAGTCGCACCGCAGAAGCCCCTAAGAATCTTATAGAAAAAGTATTTTCTCCTGAGTTCCGCAACCGCCTTGATGCCGTCATCAACTTTTCGCCCCTTGATAAAAATATCATGCTGCAGGTTGTTGATAAATTCCTCAATGAGTTGTCTGCCCAGTTGTTAGAACAGAAGGTTACCATTAAAGTCTCTGCGGCGGCACGGCGGGAACTTGGTCACCGAGGATATGATCCATTATTTGGCGCACGACCGTTGGCACGTTTAATTCAGGCCGAGTTGAATGATCCTTTGGCTGAAAAAATTCTTTTTGGTGAATTGCGTAGCGGTGGCAAGGTTCGGGTTGGATATCAGGTCGGTAAATTTTCTTTCCGATTTGATTGATGCCCTGCTACCAATTGGATCATGAACTCTGGTTTCCTCCGGTAGAGACAGCAGAGGATTACGGCTTGCTGGCGGTTGGTGGCGATCTGTCTCCAGAACGTCTGTTGTTGGCTTATAGCCTTGGAATTTTCCCCTGGTACAATCCCGGTGAGCCAATTCTCTGGTGGTCTCCCGATCCCCGCTGTGTCCTTTTTCCCACCAATACGCATATCTCCCGTTCTTTGCAGCGTTTTATGCGCAAGCAATCCTATCGAATCAGTTATAATGAGAATTTCTCCGGGGTTATTTACTGGTGTCGTAGATTGAGAGCCGGTCTTGACGGCAGCGGCACTTGGATTACTCCAGAAATGAAAAAAGCCTATACCCGTCTGCATGAGCTTGGATTTGCTCACTCGGTCGAATGTTGGGACGGAGATCACCTGATCGGTGGTCTGTATGGAATTTGTATCGGGCGATGCTTTTTTGGTGAATCCATGTTCAGTCGGAGTCAAAATGCTTCAAAGGTTGTCTTGATCCATTTAATGGAGTATCTACAGCGAAAGGGGTTCGAATTGCTTGATTGTCAACAGACGACCGACCATCTTGTCAGTATGGGGGCGCAGGAAATCTCACGGCAGGAATTTCAGCACTATTTACAGAAAGCCGATGTTCCTCCCTATGGACCTTTTGTCAGTCAGTTTTGAATTTAGAAATAACAGGATATTGCCATGATGAAAAAAACAATCAATAAAATAAATCAGGTCACACCACGCAGAGGAGGCAAACTGCTTCTCGAATTGCTTGAAAGTGAAGGGGTTGAATATGTCTTTGGTAACCCCGGAACCACAGAACTTCCGTTTATTGATGCGCTGATCGGCAGCACAACGGTTAAGTACATCTGGGGATTGCAGGAAGCGAGTGTCGTCGCCATGGCCGATGGTTATGCGCAGGCTTCAGGCCGTCCAGGATTTGTCAATCTGCATACAGCTGGTGGTCTGGGGCATGGACTTGGTAACCTGCTTAATGCCAATGTTTCTGGAACCCCATTAGTCGTGACAGCTGGACAGCAAGATTCGCGTCATTCCATCACTGATCCGCTCTTGTTTGGAGATCTAACCCAGATTGCTGCCCCGGCGGTCAAGTGGGCACAGGAAGTTCATTCTGCAGCACAGCTTCCAATTCTGATCAGACGAGCGTTTCAGGATTGTTCTGCCGCTCAGTCGGGCCCGGTTTTTCTTTCACTGCCGATGGATGTTATGGAGGAAATGACTTCAGTTCCTATCCCTCCACACTCGAACGTTGATCGGCGTCCGGTTGCGGGCTCACTCGATTTGCTGGCTGATGAGCTTGCTGCTATCGCGCCAGGGAAAATATTGATTGTTGCCGGAGATGAAATATCAACTCATGAAGCAGCACCAGAAGTTGTTGCCCTAGCAGAAATACTGGGTGCCCCAGTGTTCGGGTCATCTTGGCCAGCTCATCTGCCCTATCCAACCAGCCACCCGTTGTGGGCAGGGAACCTGCCAACCAAAGCGACGGAAATCCATGAGACGGTCAATGATTTTGACTGTATTTTTGCTCTCGGAGGAAAATCTTTTATTACGATTCTGTATTCTGAGGGTTCCGCCTTGCCAGAACACTGTGAGTTGTTTCAATTGTCAGTCGATGGACGTGACCTTGGGCGCAGCTATCCAACCAAACTTTCTGTGGTTGGTGACATTCAAAAATCGCTGAGTGTTTTAAATCAGCTGCTGTCGGATCGATTACAGGATAAAGCCGATATCTATGCTGACTTGCTAAGAAAGGCTGAACAGAGAAAAAATGCACAACGGGAACAATTGTTTTTAGAGGCAGAAAAGCTATTGACTTTGGATGGTATCCATCCCCTTGTTGCTGCTCGGGAGATGGCCAGAGGGATCGGCTCGGATACGGCAATTGTCGATGAAGCTGTGGTTACGGCAGCACATCTTCGCAAGTTTTTAAACAGCAATACAACCCGGCGCTATTCCTTTTTGCGAGGTGGTGCACTGGGGTGGGGAATGCCGGCAGCGGTTGGTTATTCACTTGGATTAGGGCGTGAACCCGTTGTTTGTCCGGTTGGGGATGGTGCTGCTCTCTATTCTCCGCAAGCATTGTGGACTGCTGCGTATGAAAAACTTCCGGTAACTTTTGTGGTGGTGAACAATCGTGAATACAATATTCTGAAAAACTTCATGCGTGCACAGCCCCATTTTACCTCTGCGCAAGAAAATAAATTTATTGCTATGGACATTGTCAACCCGGCCATCGACTACCATGCCATGGCTCAATCCATGGGTGTCCCGGCCAGCCGGGTTGATCGGGCAAGCGATATTGCTGAGGCAATCAAAGCTGGTATTGCCTCCGGAGTGCCGAACCTGATT